>PFAQ01000019.1 GCA_002778645.1 Candidatus Falkowbacteria bacterium CG10_big_fil_rev_8_21_14_0_10_39_9 | reverse complement strand
TACTAGCCATCTTCATAATTTGAGTAGAACTAGATAAAAAAATAATTTTTGATCCGCCATCAGACAACTTAACCGTCAAGCTTTTATCGTCTTGAGATAAAATTGAACCATTGACTAAGCCGCCACCAGACTGCGCCCCGCCACGACGAGCACCACTCCCCATATTATTCCGACCTTGGGATAAATTTTGAGAAAAATCAGATGGGCCAGTTTTTCCCTTAGCACTATAAAGCATGCCACCATAAAATGAAGCAGCCGCGACCAAGACTACGATTGAACCAATGATAATATTTTTTTTCATATAATTATTTATTAATTAATAAACTTTAAATTACTCATAGCGCAAAGCCTCAATCGGATTAAGTCTAGAGGCGCTCCGAGCCGGATAATAACCAAAGATGATTCCAATAGCGGCCGAAACGCCAAAAGCCAAAATAACTGAAGACAAAGAAACGG
Source organism: Candidatus Falkowbacteria bacterium CG10_big_fil_rev_8_21_14_0_10_39_9 (assembly GCA_002778645.1). Classification (GTDB taxonomy): domain Bacteria; phylum Patescibacteriota; class Patescibacteriia; order Patescibacteriales; family UBA12465; genus CG1-02-41-21. The sequence goes on along the minus strand of PFAQ01000019.1, from coordinate 8,558 downwards.
TAGCCGCGATACTAGCAAATTGACGAATAATTAACGCTATAAGCCAACCTAGAATAACACCGAAGATCCCACCCAAAAAAGTTAACATGATAGCCTCAATTAAAAATTGCCGACTAATGTCACGTTTTTTGGCTCCAATTGCCTTACGTAAACCAATCTCTCTTGTTCTCTCCTTAACAGTTGTCAGCATCATATTCATAATACCAATGCCGCCCACCAACAATGAAATGGCTGCCACCGACCCCAAAAGAGCTGTAAAAGTGTTGGTGACGGAAGAAGCAGTAGCAATAATATCGGTCTGGTTCATAGTACTAAAATCAGCTAAAGCGGAATTGGTAATATTGTGCCGCGACAAAAGTAAATCAGTAATATCTTGTTGCATCTGAGTCATCGAAGCTTGGTCAATGGCCTGGACAGAAATAGTACTAACCCGATCATTCCCCGCCAAAAACTGTTGGGCCGTAGAAATTGGCACAAAGATCATATCATCCTGATTGCTAAAACCGTTACCACCCTTAGCCGTGGCAACGCCAACAATCTTGAAATCAATATTTTTAATACGAATACTCTGGCCAATAGGATTAGAATCAACACCAAACAAATCATCTCGGGCGGTCGGACCTAAAACCGCTATTTTTGATAAACTCCTAACATTTTGATCGGTAATAAAATTACCATCAGCCATGGTAATATTACGAATGGTCGGGTAATCGGCGGTAGTGCCAACCACCGAGGTGTTAGAATTAGTACCCTTGGCTGTCACCTGATAACGGCTAGATAAGTCCGGCGCCACTGCCTTAACTAAAGATAATTTTTGAGAAATGGCGTCAGCGTCTTCTTTAGTTAGAGTTTGAGCTGAACCGCGCCGCTGGCTAACCTGAGCTCCTGGGGTTCGTTGCATGCCAGGAGAAACTAAAACCAAATTAGAACCCAATGATTGGATGCTGGATCCAATATTGTTTTTAGCCCCCTGGCCAATAGCAATCATAGCGGTTACAGATCCAATACCAATCACAATACCCAAGATAGTTAAGCTGGAACGAGCCTTATTAGCCAAAAGAGCCAGGGATGTTTCTTCAAATAAATCAATAGTCTTCATAAGATAAATTAAATTTTATCAATTATTTCGTGTCTCTTGCCATTTTTAGCGTCAGCGATTATATGACCATCACGAATATGAATAATTCTATCAGCGTGCTCAGCCACATCATGCTCATGGGTAATAAGAATAATAGTATGGTTATGTTCCTGATTTAATCTTCGAAAGGTTTCCAAAACTATCTCTCCCGTTTTAGTATCTAAATTTCCGGTTGGCTCATCGGCTAGAATCAAACTGGGATTATTGACTAGGGCTCGAGCAATGGCGACTCGTTGCATTTGACCACCGGAAAGCTGATTAGAAAGATGATGAAAATGAGATCCATCGAGTCCGGCATTTTTAAGAGCCACTTTAGCCTGAGCCTCTCTTTGCTCTTTAGGAACATCGGCGTAAACTAAGGGCAACATTACATTACGTAAAACTGTGGCTCGGGGTAAAAGATTAAAGGATTGAAAGACAAAACCAATCTTATTTTTTCTGATATCCGCCAGCTCATCATCAGATAACTTAGAAACATCCCGACCATCTAGAAAATATTGGCCACTAGTAGGAGTATCTAAGGCTCCTAAGATATGCATTAAAGTCGACTTACCAGAACCAGATGGTCCAATAATCGCCACAAATTCACCGTCCTTAATATCAAAAGAGACATCTTTTAGGGCAGCCGTATCACCAGCACCACTTTGATAAATTTTAGTTATTTGACGACATTCAATCATATAATTAATTACGGGTTCCACCGCCACCCATTTGGAATAAACTTTTTTGAGTCGAAGTGGCTGTAGCAGCTGTAGTCTTGGTAGCTCCAGTAATTGTTTTAGAAACTATTAAATCGCCTTCTTTTAGACCAGAAGTAATTTCTGTTATGGTATCGCTTGCCAGGCCAACTTCAACTGTCTGCTGTTTTAATCCATCCTTTAATTCAATTCCCGTAGCACTACCAGCAGTGACAATATCAGCGCCGCTTAAAGTTTCATTAGGCACCTCAACATAGTACAAATTATTTTGAGATTTAAGAGAGGCGTTTGACACTAGTAAAACATCCGATCTAACATCAGTAATAATAGTAGCCGAGACGCTCATCCCGGGTTTAACAGAATCATCTTGAGTGTCGAAAACAATTTTGACTTGGTAGGTCACAACGCCTTGGCTAACCGTACCAATAGAGTCTATTTCGGCAACTAGTCCAGTCAGACTTAGATTTTCCAAGGCATCAAAAGTTAAAGTAGCTTTTTGTCCTATCTTAGCTTTAGCGGCGTCAACTTCATTAAGAGAAATTTCGGCCAAACGTTGTTTGGTAACAACAGTAGCAATAATATCAGCGCTAGAGACTGAATCACCTTTGACCGCCGTACCAACAGTAGCAACAACACCATCAAATGGCGCTCTAACAGTATAATCAGCTAATTTTTCTCGAGCATCAGACAAAGTATTTTGACGTTGCTGCACCGATATTTCCTGTGCTTTAACATCCAGGGGGTCGCTGCCGGCCTGAATTGAAACCAAATCATCTTCGGCCTGTTTTAAAGTGTCTTGAGCGGAAGTAATCTTAGTTTGAGCTGCAGTAACACTGTTTTTATTAGTCAACTTCAAATTAACTAAGGCCTGTTGTTGAGAATTTAGATTATTAATTTGAGTAGTAATGGTATTACGAGCCAAATTAGTTAGACTTTTAAAAGAATCTAAATCACTTTGGGAAAAATCAGATGATATAATGGCAGCATTAATTGCCCCACTCAATTTAGTTAAAAAATCCTGAATAATCATTAACTGTTTCTTACTCTCAATCAATGTTTGATCAACAGCCACCTGATTTGAATCGGAAGTCAGAGACAAATTCTTGAGCTGAAATAAAACATCATTATGGGCCACATAAAATTGCCAAGTAGCATCACTGGCCATGGCCGAATTACTAGTTAAAAAAGTTAATTTGGGATTGGCCGTGTTAATTCCCGAAAAAACTTTATCCAATTGTCGATTTAACAGATCATCAACCTTGGAATAAGAGTCACTAACAACATTTTGAGCATCCTCATAGGCATTAGCCAAATCAACTTCCGTTTTATTTTGAGTATCGGTCAAATTAGTCTGAGCATCAACTATATTTTTTTAGCAGTCTCCACTTTGTTGGTGCCACTAATAATTTCTTCCGGCAAAGAGCCCCACTTTAATTTGGTCAGAGATAACTGGGCGCTCTGTAAATTAATCTGAGCGTCTCTAATAGTTTTCTGGGCGTCTTTAGTATTTAATTGAGCTAAAATATCACCTGCTTTAACCTCTTGCCCAATTTTAATATTCAAACTCACCACGTCACCCGAAACTTTGGGCTTAACCTCAACTTGATTGGAACTGGAAATCTGACCACTGCCAGAAATTGAAGTTGAAATCATGCCTCTCTCAACTTTTGTTAAAACATATCGAGTTACAGTACTAGCATTTGTTTTCTGCCAATAGAAATAATAGCTACCACCAACCAAGGCCAGCGCAATAATAATGGTTATAATTTTATGACTACCGAAAAATCGAAAAAAATTAAATTTTAAACGCGACGAGCTAGAAGTCTCCATAAGTTTGATTAATTTTAATAACAATAACAATAACTCTCTTGATAAAAAGTTATTGTTATTGACATTAATATTTTGACTAGTTAAATGGGGCCTAATTATTTATGGCTAAGATAACAGGCTCAATGATTAATACGCAAACCGATCTAATTTCTTCGATTTTTTAATTAAAATCATCTATATTATAACATTCTCAGTCAAAATTAACAAAAAAGTGCCAATTAATGGCACTTTTTTAAGTTTAAATTAAATTGGTATTACTTTTGTTGGCCCGAACCTCTGTGTTCACCCATACCACGGCCCTTCATTTCTGGTCGATCAATTCCCAAATCTTTCATGATAGAATCAGCCTGATTACGTAAGTTCGTAGCTTCAATATACTTGCTAAAGTTACCAGTGGTGATCTTGGTTAATTCTGGGCAATTCTCATTAATAGCTTTTTTAGCTGTCACCCAAGTATTATAATCACCCGCTGCAATTGCCGCCTTAACCGTTGCCATCTTGGTGTCCATCTCAGCTTTTTGGGCTTCAGTTAAAGCTGCCGGCCGATTCATTTCGCGTCCTCGACCCTGTCCCAGTTTGGTCGTATCAGTATTGGTAGCCGCGCTAGCTGCTAGGACTCCAGCCCCCAACATCGAAATAACAGATAAAGCGATAAGACCCCTAGTTAAATTTTTCATTTTCATATTTTTGAGCATCAACTTTTTAAATCCAGGGGATAATAAAAAGTTAACTCATTAATTAATTATTTTTAGGAAGAGAACATTCTGTCTTCCTCTCGCTCAATTAGTAATACGCCGAATAAAAAAATTTCTTCAAAAAAATATTCGCCCCAATGACGAATATTTTTATAGTTTAACATTATTTAATAATCATCATTGCTGGTGGAGGAGGCGGTAATAATAATTGACAGTTACTTCTTAAACATTTTTCGTGACGCTCTCTAATATTAGGTCGAGAAAAAAACCCTCGACCTGGCACTAGTAGCCTAATAACATCCGCCTTAAATTGACTCTCGGCCACAACAGAACCAATAATATTAACTGGCTCACCTAGACGCAAGAAGTCTGGTGGTAAATGATTCAGCTCGTCTCTTCGACCAAGTATTTTCCAAACATTACCACTGGGATCAACTAAATCAAAATTATCCGCTTCCACCTCACTAGAAATTATACCCACCAAACGACCTTCGTCCGGATTAAACCAAAAAGTTATTTGGCGATTAAAAACCTGTCCGTAAAAAGGCGCTCGTTCTCCTAGAATATTGTCAATTTTCTGGCCAATACCCAAAGAATAGAAGGCACCACCCAATATAATACTAGCTAAAATCACCACCAGCACAATTAAATAGGCCGGGTAGCGGTAGCCTTTTTTAGTATGTTTTAAATTATAATAAAGAATAAAAATAAAAATTCCCGAGAAAACTATCCAAAAATAAGGCAGCGTTAATAAAAAGAATTCTATCAAACTTTTATGAGTTCCCTCCTGCATCTCCCAGCCGTTATAACGAAGTAAATAAATAATGACCGAGACCGCCAGAGCCCCAGTTAATAAGGCCAATAATCCCGCCACCCAAATAACATAATTTTTTAATAAAAAATGCCAGCGCGGTTTAGGCGATAGATTATCAGCCTGAATTTTGTCCACTAATTTTTGCTCAAACTCTTTTTCATCCATATAGTTATAAAATAATTTTTTGGGTTTCAAATTCTTTTTTAAACTCCTGCTTAGCTTTGTTGATAGTTGAAGCCACTGTCCCTTGTGGTTTTCTAATAATATCTGAAATTTCCTGATAGTTTTTTTCTTCCAAAAATCGTAAGATTAAAATATCACGATACTTGCGCTCCAGACCATCTAAAACTTTGATAATCTTTTGTTTTAAAATATTTAAATCAGTTCCGGCGACGATATCAATATCAGCCGCTAGATTAAGAGCCGACTTATCTTCGATATCAATCGCATGCCCCTCGGGTCGAGCTTTTAATTTACGGTGACTACTAATCACTTGATTGTGGGTAATCCGATAAATCCAGGAAGAAAATTTTAAATCAGAATTAAAATCATTTAGATTTAAATAAACCTTGATAAAAACTTCTTGCAAAATATCTTCGGCATCGTCATCACTAACATTGGTTAGGCGTTTAATATAACTCAATAATTTAAACCGATACCGATTTACTAGGTACAAAAAATTATGCTGATTTTCCAGACTCAGGCTAACCAACTCTCCATCGCTTAAATTTTGGTTATCAGCAATATCGATCATGTTATAATTATGACATTATCTCCGCAACAATACTACGTCTTGGGATTATAATTTCTTCGATGATACTTGACATGTCAATGATAAAGCGATATATTTGATATATCAATTAATAATTAAAATAACCAACTATGAAAAATACCCTCACTTTTTTGTTTTCATTAGTTAAAACTAACGCTATTTTGTCCCGTCGCCTAAGTGTTCATGGTCTTGATTTTAGCGACTTTATGATTATTTCCTACCTAAATGAATCTCGGGAGCAAAAACTGCGATGAATTGACCTGGCTGAAAAGCTAGGATTAACTGCTTCGGGCATTACCCGAATGCTCCTACCCCTAGAAAAGCTGGGGATCATTGAACGTAGCCTGGATGATGCTGACGCCCGAGCTCGTTATGCCTCCATCACTCCGGCCGGAAAAAATCTGCTGCAAGATGCGACTGCCAGTATTGAAATGAAACTGGAGGATATCATGCCCGAAGGGTCAGAAGCTGAACTGGAAAAATTTACTGAATTATTAGAAAAAATTAACAGCTAATATCATAAAAAAGAGGGATTATTCCCTCTTTTTTGTTTTTTGCTTATCAATAAAAACTATTGATTGGTCTCGCCAGAATCGCCGCCGTCATCGACCACAATCTCTCCATTTGATTCTGGATCGGTGCTAGTAGCGTTAGCTGCTCTTTGTAAAGCAGAGCAAGCTTTTAAATCAGTGTTATAAGTTTTCCAAGCAGCCTCCCGAGAGGTCTTGAGAGCGCTGTCGCTAGTTTTCATACTCTCTTGAAAAGTTTTGATACAAGCCTTGTTGGATTCTAATTGCTCGCTGCCAGTAGTTTTGTCCAAAGCTAATTTTTGACAAATACCACGAGCATCAATCGCGGTTAAGGTAGCTTGGCCATGAGCTGAAATGGCAGTTTTTAAAGAAGTATCCTTCTTATCAATGGCGTCCTTAACACATTGGACGGCCACTGGCTTAACCATTACTGACTTGTTCTCGACTCTCTTTCTGATACCCCATAAAGCAGTGCCAATTCTCTTGATTTTATCAAATAAACTCAATTGACTCGGATGAGAAATTTTTTCTAATTTTGGTTCAGTGCTAGAAGCATTATATCCGAGCCCTGGAGTAACACCAGAAGCTTCTCTGTCCAGGCGAATACCAAACAAAGCGTTACCAATTTTTTTCATGACGCGAAACTCCTTAATGTGTTCCGGTCCTGAAATTTTCTCCAGCTCTTGAGCTGAAGCGACTCCGCTAAAAGCGAAGATTAAAGAAAAAATCATTGTTGCCAAAAAAACTTTTTTCATAGTTTTGTGGTTAGTTTTTAAAATATATTAAATAGTTAATTTTTTGATAGACTAGTTTTTAATTCCGCTAAAGCTTTTTCATAATCAACTTTATAAGTTATTTGGGCTGATTTAATCGCCCCATTCTTAACTTCAGCTAAGGCCTTAATGGCCCCACCAGACTTATTTAGGTCAGAAACAGTATTTTTAAAAGTTTCTCGGGCCGTTAAAACTCTCTGATCTAGATGCTCCTTTATAGTTTTAGGACTAACTTTAGCAAGGCAATCTTCTTTAGACTTCAAAACAGCCACTTTGATGGCATTTTCATAGGCTAACTTAGACCCATCAATTTGGGATTTTTGCAATAATATAATATTATCAACCCCATCTCTAAAATTTTTCATCGCTGAATCAACTGCTGTCAACTTAGTATTGCGAGAATTGTTTATGGCTGTTTTAAAATTCGCTAGAGCTAGCAGCTGAGAATCACGGGAAGCTAAAGTACTAGAACTAATTTTAACTTCGATTAAATTAATTCTGGCAATTAAGTTTTGGTCCCAAGCCCTTCTCTGCTCCGAAATTTTCCGGTCATTAGCCGCCCGATTTTTAGCATTTTCGGCCTCCCGCACCGCTCGACTAGCCCGAATCTCTAATTGCTTGTTAGCAAACTGCGATAACAACCTAGCCTCAAGAATAGTCACTGCAGTGCAATTATTAGATTTGATTTTACTGAAATTAGTCTGGGCAAATACTCCCCCAACAGGGATTAAAGTTGTTGAAACAATTACTCCAATTATGGTTTTATTAAATTTCGATTTTATCATATGTTTTGTTTATCTCATTAAAAATCTCGGCTTCACCACTCAGACGAGAAGTCTCACCCGAATCACCCAGAGTCATAAGAGATAATTCATCATTCAATTCAGACTGTAACATTGTTTCCAAATCAACCAAACTATTGATTGGGCTGGGAGTTATAGCGTTAGTTTGGCTAGCAGCTTCTTTTTGAGCTAGTTGTGGCCCAGTGCTACTACCTCTGCTGAGATACATCGCACCTCCAATTAGTAAAATTATTGCTAAAACTGCTGGAATAGCTAGCTTGAATCGATTTAGAACAAAACCATTAAAATAACCGGCTGACTGCCCTTCTCTACTATTATAACGTTGGGGTGATATATTTGTGACAGGCAAAGAATTAATAATTTTTTTCAGACCAGAATCACTAACCTTAATCTGAACAAACGAAGCTTGAAGCTTTTTTTCCAGATCAAATGACTCATTAAATTGGCAGTCATTATTATTTTTCATATTTATTTAATCATTATATTTCTAAGATTATTAATGGCT
>PFAQ01000060.1 GCA_002778645.1 Candidatus Falkowbacteria bacterium CG10_big_fil_rev_8_21_14_0_10_39_9 | reverse complement strand
CACGAATTGTCTAGCGGCATAGATTTGTCTCGTGAAATTGCTCCGATTAAATTAGTAGCTCCAGTAATTCCCAAGACAGAATCGAAGCCGGATTTGCTTTCAGTTATGGAAAAAGCGGCGGTTGCTAGTCCGGTTATAGCTCCAGTAGTATCACCAACTCCGGTGGCTAAAATTCAGCCAGTGACCCCTAAGGTCGTCCTAGCACCAGTTGTGAGTCCAACTGAGAGTAAAATTAAACCTCGAGTGGAAGATATTAAACCGATTAGAATCATGAATCCCATTGATGAGCTCCGCTATCTGGATTTGGTTAATTTTAGAAGAATGTCTAGAGATCCGGTGGGCATTACTAAAAAAATTAAAAGTCGGATTAAACTTTTAGAAGGGGAAGACTATGAAAAGGGCTTAGCGGGAATTACGGCTTGGCGTCAGAGTCCAGTTAATAAGCTTTATTTGAAGATCATTAATGCTAGTATGAGTGAGGGGCAAACCATTCCTTTAATTATTGAAGATTTAAAATCTAAAAAACAGGATTTTTTAACTTTAGCCGAGATGGAAGCCATTATTTCTTTGAACAGTGATTTAAAGTTTTAAAAATATGCAACAATATACCGTCCCACAATTTATTGATGTGGAAGCTAAGATTATCGGTCCGATAACCACGCGTCAGTTTTTGATTTTTTTAGGAGCGGCCCTGTTGATTTTTATTTGTTATAAAGTTTTCGATTTTGGTTTGTTTTTAGTCGTTGGTATTTTTATATTTATAGTTTCGGGAATATTTGCCTTTTTGAAAGTTAATGGCCGCCCTTTCCATTATTTCGTTTTGAACTTGTTACAGACTTTTAAAAAACCAGCAATCAGAGTTTGGAATCATCGGCAACCTAGTTTTGAAGCCAAGGAGAATAAAGAATTTAAATTTGAAGAAGTGGTGGTTAATAAGAATTTAAATAAATCCCAATTAGCCGAATTGTCTTTGATTGTGGATACTAAGGGTAAGTATAAAGGGGAAAATGATATTCAAAACATTAAGAATCTTTAATTTATAAATGATAATTTTCTAATACCATGGCTGAGCAAAATAAAATGATTCGAAATAAAGTGGCCGTCTCCACTCAGCAATATTTAGATATTGCGGAAATTAAGGATAACACCGTAATTATGCGTGATGGTACCTTGCGGGCGGTGTTAGCTATTTCTAGTATTAACTTTTCTCTAAAGAGCGAAGATGAACAGAATGCTGTCATTTCTGCCTATGTTGGCTTTTTAAATAATATTAGCTCCATGATTCAAATTGTGATTCAGTCTCGGGAATTAAATATTAGTAGTTATTTAGAGTACTTGAGTCAGCGAGAGAAAGAACAAACCAATAAATTGCTTAAAATTCAGACCGCAGAATATATTGAATATATTAAGGAATTGATTTCTATTGGGAAGATTATGAATAAACGTTTTTATGTGGTGGTGCCTTATAGTCCGATTAGTGATCAGCGCAAAAGCTTTTTTACTTCTTTGACTGAGGCTTTTAAACCAGCCACCTCTTTGAAATTAAAGGAATCAAAATTTTTAAAATACAAAGAATCTTTATATCGTCGTGTGGACAGCATTGGTGGGGCTCTGTCATCTTTGGGGGTTGACGTTCACCAAATGGATACCCAAGAATTAATTGAGCTTTATTATAAAACCTATAATCCAGAAACTTCTAAGAATCAGCCGTTAGTTGATATTAATAAGATTAGGGTTGAGGCTTAATTATTTTAATTATTATTTTTTATGATAAATTTTAAACAAGCCAATTTAGAATCAGACCAAAAGAAGGCTGCTATTAAAGGTGGTGTTTCGGTGGTAGGTAATAAAATTCAGGTTGCTTCTCAAATTGAAGAAAATGTTGATTTGACTAAAGAAATTATTGAAGAAGAAATTGCCTATCGACGGGGGATCTTATCTGTCCGGGATTTAATTGCTCCGGCCAGCTTAAAAATTAGCCCAACCTTTATTCAATTGGGCAAAAAGTTTTTACGCACCGTATTTGTTGTTAGCTATCCCCGTTATATTAGTGTTGGTTGGTTTGCTCCAATTATCAATTTAAATTATACCTTTGATGTTTCAATGTTTTTCTATCCAGTAAAATCGGCTCTAATTTTGAAGCAATTAAAGAATCGGGTAGGTAATCTGGAAGCTCAGATCATCTCTGATTCTGATAAAGGTGCTCCCCGTGATCCACTAAGAGAAACGGCATTACGTGATATTGAATATTTACGTGATTCGCTCACTCAGGGTACGGAAAAGTTTTTTCAATTTGCTCTTTATGTCACAATTTATTCCGATACTATGGAAGACTTGGATCGCTTAAGTGATCAGATTGAAGATATTTTTGGTTCTCGTTTGGTTTATTCTAAGCGGGCTTTTTATCAGTCTGAACAGGGTTTTAACTCCACTCTACCGCTTTGTAATGATGAGTTATTTATCACTTTTAACATGAATTCTTCACCAGTAGCCTCTTCTTTTCCATTTATTTCCTCAGAGCTTACTAGCGACAAGGGAATATTGTATGGTATTAATCGTCATAATAACAGTTTAATTCTGTTTGATCGTTTTAGTATGCCGAACGCCAATTCAGTGGTATTTGCGACTTCTGGCGCCGGCAAGAGTTATACTATTAAATTAGAGGTGTTGCGGTCTTTAATGTTGGGGACCGATGTGATTATTATTGATCCGGAATATGAATATAAACATTTGTCGGATTCAGTTGGAGGCACTTATATTAATATTTCTTTATCTAGTGAAAACAAGATTAATCCGTTTGATTTGCCTCGGGCGATTGGAGGCAAGGCTAAACCCAAGGATATTATTAGAAGTGCAGTTATTACTTTAAAGGGTTTAGTGCGCCTAATGATTGGTACTTTAACTAACGAAGAAGATTCTTTGGTGGATAGGGCCTTACTAGAAACTTATGCCAAAAAAGATATCACTCCTGATTCTGATTTAAGTCAAATTGAACCTCCCACCATGACTGATTTTTATCAGGTGTTAGATGGCATGGAGGGTGCCGGTGAACTGGCAGAAAGAATGAAAAAATATACCGAAGGTACTTTTGCCGGCTTGTTAAACAATCCGACTAATGTGGAAATGAACAATCAATTAATTTCTTTCTCGGTTCGTGACCTGGAAGATGAATTACGCCCAATCGCTATTTATACTATCGTTAACTATATTTGGAATGTAGTTAGAAGTGAAACCAAAAAAAGAGTTCTTGTTATTGATGAGGCTTGGTGGATGATGCAAAATCCAGACAGTGCTAAGTTTATTTTTGCCCTGGTTAAGCGTTGTCGTAAGTATTATTTAGGCGTTACTACTATTACTCAAGATGTTAATGACTTTTTAACCTCACCTTATGGCCAGGCAATTGTGACCAATTCTTCAGTTCAGATTCTGTTAAAGCAATCATCGGCGGCGATTGATTTAGTGCAAAAAACCTTTATGTTGACTGAGGGTGAAAAATATCTATTATTGGAGTGTGGCCTGGGAGAAGGCATTTTCTTTGCTGGTAATAAGCATGTAGCTATTAAGGTGGTAGCTTCTTATACTGAAGATCAACTGATTACTTCTGATCCGCGTCAACTGTTAGAAATCGAGGAAGCTAAAAAACAATTCGAAGAAAGTTTAAGCCAGGAGGTAGGTGGAGTGGCAAAATAATTATAATTAATTTATATATTATATGGACGACAGAAAACGTTTGGGCATCTTTATTATCGGTTCAGCCTTAATTATCGTGATTATTATCGCGGTTTTTATGTATTCTTTTAATAAAAAGCAGCAAGCAGCCAATCAAGTGGTGCCCTCTACTCAAATTGAGGCCGATGCTAATAAATTATTTGAAGAGGCTTTAAATAACAAGCCCCAATTTAATTACGCTTTTAACTCCACGACTGAGGCTAATCGAGCTCTGAATGCTGAGGATTTACGAAAAGTAGCCATGTCTTTTGCGGAGCGCTTTGGCTCCTATTCTAATCAGGCTAATTATGGCAATATTGAAGATTTGAAGATTTTTATGAGCCCTAAAATGCAGGATTGGGCTGATGATTATGTAGTGAGCTTAAGAAACCAGAATAAGGACAATTCAGTCTATTATGGTATTACTAGCGTGGCCATTTCTGGAGAAGTAAAACAATTCAATGATAAGACTGGAGCGGGCGAAGTTTTAGTTAGTACTCAGAGACGAGAAGTAATTGGAAATAGTGAACCAAAAGTTTTTACTCAAAACGTGTTAATTATTTTTGAAAAAATAAAAGGTGACTGGAAAGCCGCCAGTGCCACTTGGCAGAAATAATCATTAATAAATTATATGGCTACTAAAAAAGTTACTCCAGCTAGAACTAAGTTTGTCAAGAAGGCTTTTAAAGCTAAAGTTATTCGAGCTAAGAAATCTCCGGCAGTGATTGATTATTCTCCTTCGGTTAATTTTCCGGTTAAGAGTTTTATGATTATTTCTTTGATTGTGTTTGTTTTTGCTGGATCATTTTTAATTTGGTGGAGTTTTATAAACTCTGGGGCTTCTTCTAGCGATTCCAATGCCTGGATTTATTATCGACATAAATATGATAAGTATCAATCCAATGGTTGCGGCGGCGATCCGCTAATCACTATGCCGCAGTGTCCTAGATAAATAATTGATTTATGGCTGAAAGAAATAATACCCTATTTGTCTGCTCTAAATGCGACGCCCAATATTCCAAATGGAGTGGGCGTTGTTTAGAATGTGGTTCTTGGGGAACTATTACTCAGGAATTAGTGGACAAGAATGAGTGGCGCACTAGTTTTGGCGCTAAAGATAAAAATTTATTGAAAAATGTTAAAGGGGCAGAGGTGATTAATCTCAACTCAGTGGTGGAATCTAATCTAAGCCGCTTGGTTACTGGTATTTCTGAGGTGGATAGAGTTTTGGGCGGAGGTTTAGTACCAGGATCTTTAATCCTTTTAAGTGGTGAACCGGGAGTAGGTAAATCAACTATTGTAGCTCAAATGGCTAATACTTTGGCGCAGAAATCACCCGACCCAGTTCTCTATGTTTCTGGGGAAGAATCGGCCGCTCAAGTCAAGTCTCGTTTAGATCGCTTGGGCTGTGATCTAAAAAATATCAAGTTTGTCAGTGAAATTAATGTCGAAAAGATTCTGGCCGCTTCCTTGGCGGTTCGTCCGATTCTAGTGGTAGTAGATTCCATCCAGACAGTTTATTCTTCTCAGGTACCCTCCGAGGCTGGTAGCTTAAATCAAATTAGAGCTTGCGCGGTGAAGTTTCTGGAGTTAGCTAAGACTCATAATATTGCGGTTTGTCTGATTGGTCATATTACTAAAGATGGTCAAATAGCTGGTCCTAAGTCTTTGGAGCATATTGTCGATACGGTGATTTACTTAGAGACCGAGACCCTTAATAATTATTATATTCTGCGCGCTAGTAAAAATCGTTTTGGTAGTGTCAATGAATTAGGCATCCTGGAAATGACTGGATCGGGGTTCAAGGAGGTCGCTAATCCCACTGCAGTTTTTCTGGAGGAAAATGATCGAGGACTAGCCGGCTCAGTCATTAGTTGTATCATTGAAGGCACTCGACCGTTTCTAGTCGATATCCAGGCTCTGGTTACCAAGACTATCTTTGGCTATCCCCAACGTAAGGCCTCGGGGTTTGATTTAAATCGCCTGCAAGTTTTGACGGCCGTTTTGTCTAAGCGTCAGAAGGTCAATTTGAGTTCTCAGGATGTAATTTTAAACGTGGTAGGCGGTCTCAAGATTAGCGACCCGGCGCTTGATTTGGCGGTTTGCCTGGCCATGGTTTCCTCTCACCTTAATCTGCCGCTGGACCGACGAATGTTGGCTCTCGGTGAAGTTGGTTTGGGGGGAGAACTAAGACCGGTGGCTAAGTTAGAGTTTAGGTTGAAAGAAGCGGAGAAGATGGGCTTTACCAGAATTTTAATTCCGGAGATGAAATTAGATAGTCTGGCTAAGATGAAAAATATGGAGATTATAAAAGTGAAGACTCTCTCGGAAGCGGTTGATGTGGTGGCTAAGCGATAACAGTTATAAATGATTTAGGAAAATAAAAAAAGGTAACATTGGTTACCTTTTTTATTTTTGCCATTTATCTGGCCCTTGCTAGTTCTTTAGCTCTCCAAGCCTTAAGTAGAAAATGAAACTGAACGTCCACATTGTTTGTGGCGTTGCAGAATTGTATGTTGTTGATCCTGGAGGTGGTTGTGGTTTTGTCACCTTCGAGTGGAACCACGTCCATTACTACAACTTGGCCTTTGCGAGAATTTTCAAAGTGCAGGGTACCTGGAAAAATTTGATACATTTTTTCTCCGATCCAACCTAACACAGTTTCTTGTTGGGCAATTTCTTTGGCTGTTAGTGGTGTTTTCTGGTAAATCTCTTGATTTGGCATGGCTCTATTGTTTTTTAGTTAGACAATGTACTTTTCTAGTATTATATTAACACATTTTAATTGATAAGTCAATAATTTGACAATAAGGCCAATAATAGCTAAGATAATTGGGTGTTTAATTAAAACTCCATATAATGAAAAAATTTTGGTTCTTTTCCAAACTTGTTGGGGCTCTTTTGCTCATAGTCTACTCTTTTTCCGCTATTATCTATCTACTTATCTCTATTTGTCTCTTATTGGAAGGCCAAGGGGCTGATAGTCTGCTGGAAAGAGGTCGAAATTGGCTCTGGCTCCACCCTCTAATCTCGCTCGTTTTGGCTATTATGATCGTTCCTGGTTTACTGATAAAATACTGGGATCGGATAAAAAAGGGAATCGAAAGGAGAAGGGAGGAAAACAACTCGTTCTATATCAAGCCCCGGGCTGAATATCGAAAAAAATAATAACAAAAAAAGACTTCTAAAATCAGAAGTCTTTTTTATTATTCCAAATGGATGCGTTTATTGAAGTCTCCCAGTTGCTCTTTGATCAAAGGATGCTCTTCGAGTTTGGGGTCGGAAGCGATTAGTGTTATGGCTTCAGCTTGAGCCTGTTTAATTAATTCGTGATCAAAAAGGGAAGCAATCTTTATTTCCGGATAACCACTTTGAATGGTGCCATAGATTTCTCCGGCGCCTCTCAGTTTCAAATCTTCCTGGGCCAAGAGAAAACCATCGTTATTTTTGACCAAGGCTTCCAGGCGCTCGTGGCTCTTTTGATTAGGTGTATTGCCTTCTAGGCCGGGAAAGAGAAAACAATATGATTGATATTGGTCGCGTCCGACTCGACCACGAAATTGATGTAGTTGAGCTAGGCCAAAACGTTCTGCGCCTTCAATAATCATAATAGTGGCGTTGGGGACGTCGATTCCGACTTCAATCACGGAAGTAGCAACCAGTATCTGGATTTTATTGTCCAAAAAATCGCGCATGATAGTTTCTTTTTCGGCTCCTTTCATTTTACCATGTAGTAGTCCGACAGTGAGATCCGGAAAAATTTCCTGATCTAATTTTTGCTGTTCTTCTTTGACTGATTTGACTCCAAGTTTGTCGGAAGGATCAATGAGGGGGCAGATAACAAAAGCTTGACGTCCTCTTTTTATCTCTTGCGCGATGAAATCATATGTTTTAGTTCGGTCCTCGTCGGACACAATTTGGGTGATAATTTCCTGACGATTTTGGGGCTTAGTTTTCAAAATAGAAACAACTAGATCGCCATAAATAGCTAGGGCTAAAGATCGGGGAATGGGGGTGGCAGTCATAGAGAGAAAATGAGGAGTCTCATTGGGGGCTTTGCCTAGCAGGAGTTTTTGTCTTTGTTTAACTCCGAAACGATGTTGCTCATCAACAATAATCAAGGCTAATTTGGGGAAATTGAGTCCTTTTTGGATGAGGGCGTGGGTGCCGATTAGTATCTGAGAGCGGGTAATTATTTCCTGAGATTTAAGTTTTTTCTTTTCTTCTGACTCAAAACTAATCTTTTTATGAGTATTGGTAATGAGCCCAATGGTAATATCTTCATCCTTTAATAACTGTTTAATAGTATTGAAATGTTGTTCGGCGGGAATCTCAGTTGGAGCCATCAAAATCGCTTGCTGATTATTTTTGGCGGTGTTTAACAGGGCAATAATAGCGACCAGAGTTTTACCACTACCAACATCACCTTCAAGTAAGCGCGCCATCGGTGAAGATTTGGCTAGGTCTTGGATAATTTCCCAAGTAGCTTTTTTTTGATCATCGGTAATCTTGAAGGGAAGCGAGGCGACAAAATCTCGGGTCGTTTTTTCTTGAAAAGCTATGGGTATAGCAGTATTATTTTTTAATTTTGTTTTAGTAATTTGACCTTGGAGTTGACGTAAAAATAATTCAGCAAATCCCAGACGTTGTTTGGCCTGGCGGAGTTCAGCTTCATTTTTAGGAAAATGGATTTGACGGAGCGCTTGATCTAAATTAACTAATTGCAGTTTTTTTCGGATATCGCCCGGAATCCAATCGGGGATTTCTTTAGCTAGTTCAATATTTTGTTTGATGGAGCTGCGGATTTGTTTCTGGCTAAGATTAGCAGTGGTGTTGTAGATGGGGGTCAATCCTTGGGTGTGGATGAGGTCTTGGCTTGTGTCAGATATCTTTTCGTAGGTTGGAGATAAAAGAATCAATTGACCATCACGGAGTGTTGCTTTGCCCGCGAGAGACACTATGTCGCCCACCTTGAGAGTCTTGGACAGAAAGGCTTGGTTAAACCAGATAACCTTGATTGTCTCGGTGTCGTCCTTGACCAGGGCTTCAGTGACATAGATTTTTCTTTGGAAGCTCCGGCGATTATGAATGAGATCAATTTGACCAACAATGTTGGCGGCTGATTTTTCGGTGACGTCTTTGATGGCGATAGTTTGGCCAAAATTGTCATAGCGCCAAGGGAAATAAAAAATCAGGTCCTGAATGGTTTCAAGACCTAATTTCTTAAAACGCTGAGCCGTGGTGCGGCCAATGCGATTTAGAGAGCTGATATGAGAAGAAAGTAGTGTCATATAAGCAAATATTTGTGTCTTTATTGTA
>PFAQ01000031.1:9509-11280 GCA_002778645.1 Candidatus Falkowbacteria bacterium CG10_big_fil_rev_8_21_14_0_10_39_9 | reverse complement strand
TTAATAAACCTTCAAAGCCAGATGATCCACCGGCTTTCAATTTGGTGCCAGCATTAGCACAATCCCGAGCATTAACTCTATTAGCATCACAAGTCGTGTCATTTAAATATTGATCAAGTGTGTTTTGCTCGGCATCACTCGGGAGATGCCAGCCGGAGGGACAAATGCCTTGAGTACCTTTGGCCGCAGAATATTGCATGGCTTCATCCTGTTTGTATAAACCCCCATCAGTTAGACAATTATCGGTATTGTCATTATAACAATATTTTTCCAAAATATCATTGTTGGCTTGGGTGGTAGCACCAGATACAATACTGCCAATATTCAGGTTTTGTTTTGTCCAACATTGTGTACCAATTTGGACAGTGCTGTAGCTACAAGTGTCATAATCCGGTGCGCTAGTGTTGCAAACGTGATTACCGATAATGGTAATGTTAAGCTGGTCGCCACAAGCAAAAGGAGTACAATCCATGTCTATAATGCCACTGGGGGTTAAACATTTTGGCCCAGCGCTAAGGTTTCCAACTCTGTTGCCTAGACAAAAAGCGACCTGATAAGAGGAGCTGGCAATGTTAGCTGTATAGCCACCAGCATTTTGTCGACTAGTACAATTTCCATCAGTTGGAGTAGGGGCGGAGGGGATAATTTGCATATAGGTGGTAGAGGAAGTTGAGCCTGTTAAAGCTTGATCAAAAGTTAAGTTATCGGGATAAGAACTTTCATTATAAAAATAAAGCTTAAGGGCGGTTTGAATTTGCTCAATATTTTTGACTCGTTTGGTGTCGCGAGCCCTTTGCCTAATAGCTGAATAAGAAACCGTCATAACACCCATTAAGACGCCAATAATTGCGATTACAATTAACATTTCCACTAAAGTAAAGGCTTTAATTGATTTTTTATATCCCATATTTTTCCATTAAATATTCTTCTGCGGTCTGTCTCCCGGTCTCAGATAAAGCTTTATCATAAATTAATATTTCAGCATAATCCCCATTCCAATAGCGTCCGGGATAATTTCCGTCATTAGTAATATATTCAGCTGTGACGTTGCCGGTTGTTACTAGACTAATAATAGAATAATTAGCTGGTTTTGCCATGCTGTCTGGTGCAGTAGCAATACCATTTACAAAATCTTGACCATTTTTAATGTAAGTGGATATGTTATTGGAGGCAAAGAGGTTAGTACCAATATCCCCGCAGAAATTATAGAGGGTATGATGCCCCAGTATTATTTCATATCCAGCGCTTGAACCGCTGTCGTGCTTAACTACTAAGAATATTGTTCTCATGGTTGATATCTCATTGAAACTCATAAAGTCGTCTACACCATCAAAGCGAATAACTGGTAGCCCGTTAGCTTGATTAGCCACAAAGAGTGGTCTAGATCTGCCACTAGCTGTAGCATTATTATGGTTGCCGGATTCATCTGTCCAAGAAGAGACCAAATTATTTTCATCTTTAACAACGCCAGCATCAGCTCTTAGCCAGAGCATTTGGCCTTCTTTTAAATTATAACTATTGCAAACACCCGCTACAATTCCATTCTCAGTAGCACAATTATCTCCTTGGCTTATTTGGTCAATCTTATTGCCTAAACAAAAGCTAATACCAAAACCTTCATTGCCATATAAATCAGAGGTAGTGCTGTATTGATATTCACTGCTCGTGGTGCAATTACCGTCAGTCCGAGGGCTGGGATTGCTCGGGATAGTTTCCATATAAGTAACGGGGGAGCTGGTGTTTAGCCCAATCAGCGGTGACCCAAAGCTTA
>PFAQ01000031.1:0-9493 GCA_002778645.1 Candidatus Falkowbacteria bacterium CG10_big_fil_rev_8_21_14_0_10_39_9 | reverse complement strand
TGATGATATTTCTCTAGGGCATTTTGGATTTTAATAATGTCGCTGGTTCGCTTGCTGTCTCTAGATTTAGACCAGGCCATGTCATAGACAATAACCGACAGGGAAATAATGACCGCAATAATAAACAAGGTCACTAGTAACTCTAGTAAGGTAAAGGCTGATTGTTTTCTAAAGGTTATTTTCATATAGTCTTATTTTACCATATTTAACAAAAAAATCGTAGAGTAATCTACGATTTTTTCTATTTGCAATTGATTTTATTTTAGACAATCACTAACCATTTCTCCGGGGAAATTATAGCTCTGAATGGTGCTGCAGGGATATTTGCCCTTTCCTTCCCAAACTATTTTCCAATTACCATCAATTCGCGTTGCCAAAAAAATACCTTCATATTTGTCTTTGATGGTGACTATCCCCTTGATGTGGCTATAGTCTTCTCGAGCGATATTAACCATGACCTGATCCTTAGTTATCCCCAGTTGCTGTGCAAATAGTTCTTGGAGTATCAACAATCGATCGGTGTAGCTAGTCTTGGGGGCGGAGATTTTTTGACCGGTGTTAGTGTTGGTGACTGCTGGTTTGTTGGACAACAGTTTTATACCGAGCCAGATAGCGAGACAAACAATAATCACGGTCGTACCGGCTATAATAATATATTGGCGACGAGTCATATTTTTAATTTAAGAGTTCATTAAAATCTAGGGAGGAATCCGACTGAACTATTTCTTCTTAGCAACCTTCTTCTTAGCAACCTTTTTAACAGCTTTCTTAACTGTTTTCTTGGCTACTTTCTTCTTAGCCACTTTCTTAACAGCTTTCTTAACTGTTTTCTTGGCTACTTTCTTCTTAGTAGGCATATTTTTTATATGTGTTTTTTTAAATAGGAAAACCGACCTTATTTCCCTATATTAATATACTAATAATTTAAAAACTTATATTAGTAGATAACTTAGAAAAATAAAGCAACACCATTTTTTCAAAAAATTGATTCCTCCCTAGATTTCAAAGAGCTCTCTAAAATTTACTCTATCTATATTTTAGCAAATTTTTAAAAACAATACAAGTAATTTTAGCAATTTTTTACTATTTCGGTAAGTTGATAATTATCTCATCACCGGGAGCAATGCCGAAGCGGTCCGAGATTCCGCCATTGATCTCGAGAACGTAGTTGCTGGGAAAATCAGAGCTGTAAATATTTTCTGGATTACTGCCTTCAGGTAATAAGTTGCTTTCAATCTTTACAATTTTTTGGTCAGAGATAAAAATAATATCGAGCGGGAAATTCATATCCCGCATGACAAAATCGCGAATCGCATAATCGGGCCAGACAAATAGCATGCCACAATTTTGGCAGAGAGATTTTCGATCTGATAATCCTAAGTATCGGGCTGAGTCGTTCTGGGCTAATTCCAAGGATATTCTGATGTTTTTATTGATAATGGCATAGGTTTCCCGGTTCTTCAGTTGGCGCATCATAAAGTAAAATAGGCCGAAGATTAAGATTAGAATGATTACTCCTAGGATAATATTTTTGGGGGCATTAGGATTGTTTCTCATATTATTCAGTTTGATATATTTTTTTAAAAAATAATTGTTTAACAACTTCTACTACCAAGAGGTAGGCTACTACCAGAATTATGATTGTCAAAAAGATTTGGGGGGTTAGGGGGTTGAAGTTAAAGAAGCCACCGATGAAGGGCATAGTTAAAACTACGCCCAAAAGGACAGCACCAACAGTGGACATTAAAAGGTATTTACTTGGGCGTGATTGTAAAAATGGAATGCGACGAGTTCTGATGATGTGGATAACTAAGACTTGAGTGGCCAGAGATTCCACAAACCAACCGGCCTGGAAAGTCGCCTCTGGAGCCTTAAAGACAAAATACAAGAAGACAAAAGTTAGAATATCAAAGATGGAGCTGATGGGGCCAAAAATAATCATAAAACGTTTAATCATCTTTATATCCCAGTGTTTGGGTTTTTTTAAATACTCCGCGTCCACGTTGTCCGAGGGGATTGATAATTGGGAAGTATCATAAAGAAAATTGTTGAGCAAGATTTGACTAGGAAGCATGGGAAAGAATGGCAGGAAGAGTGAGGCTCCGATCAGCGAAAACATATTACCGAAGTTAGAACTGAGTCCCATCATGATATATTTCATGGTGTTACCAAAGGTTTTTCGACCTTCCAGAACACCCTCCATTAACTCTTGCAGGCCTTTCTTCATTAGAATAATATCGGCCGTTTCTTTGGCTACGTCCACGGCATTGTCCACGGAGATGCCCACATCAGCCATTTTAAGGGAAGGAGCGTCATTAACACCATCACCTAAATAGCCCACTACTGATCCGCCTTGGCGTAAGACTTCAATTACCTTTTCTTTCTGCATGGGGGAAAAACGAGCGAAGATGCTATTAGCTCGGGCCTTAATTAACATTTCAGCGTGGCTCAATTTATTAACATCAAACTCGTCTCCGGTGATAATCCCTTTGAGTTTGATATCTAAATCTTCACAGATTTTTTTAGCTACTAAGGGGCTGTCGCCGGTGATAATTTTCATTTCAATCCCATGGCTAGCCATAAAAGTGACAGTCTCTTTGGCGCTTAACTTCGGCGGATCGTAAAAAGCGATAAAGCCGATTAAGGTCATTTCGTTTTCGTCTCCTTTTTCGTATTGAGTTTTTTTATCAGTTAGATTCTTAGTGGCGATAGCTAAAACTCTAAAACCTTCACTACTTAAGTCATTATATAGTTTAGTGGCTTTTTTAAGTTCGGCGGCGCTAAACTTTTGGTCTCTATCTTTAGTTTGATAGAAGCCACAGATTTTGAAGATTTCTTCCGGGGCGCCTTTGGTGGTCATAATTATTTGTCCCCCATCTTCAAACACAATCGATGAGCGGCGCCGCATAAAGTCATAGGGAATTTCGTCGATCTTTTTGGCCTTACCAATAGCGATTTTTTTAAAGTCCAACAGGGCTTTGTCTAATAAGCTTTTAATACCGGTTTCAAAATAGCCATTTAAATAAGCTGATTTTAAGACTGCTTCAGCTGGTGCTCCTTCGTTGTCCAGAAACTTAACGACAGTTATTTTATCTTGAGTTAAGGTCCCAGTTTTGTCGGTACATAAAATATCCATGCTGCCAAAGTCGGGAATAGCATTTAACCGTTTAACAATAACACCCTTCTTAGACATCTTAATCGAGCCTCGAGCCATATTAACACTCATAATCATCGGCAGCAGCTCGGGGGTAACACCCACGGCCACAGCTATAGAAAAGATAATCGAGTCCATGATATCCTTCTTTTGGATGGCATTAATCAAGAAAATAATAATAACAATAAACATGATAATTTTGATGATTAGATAGCCAAAGTCTTTGATGCCCAACTCAAAGGCATTTGTCTCGTGGCGGTCTCCTAGCTTGGCGGCAATTTGACCGTATTCGGTGTGGAGACCAGTTTTAGTGGTTAGATAACGGGCATAACCAGAGATAACATTGGTGCCAGAAAAAATTTGAGACGATTTTGGATCATTAATTGATTTCTCTGTGGGAAAGCTTTCTCCCGTTAGAACAGATTCATTAACAAAAAAGTCATCAGCTTCGAGTAGCACCCCATCGGAAGGAATAATATCTCCGGCTGAGAGCAAGATAATATCTCCCGGAACAATTAGCTTGGCGACAATTTCCTTTTTTTTACCTTCTCGGAAGACATTGGCGCGCAGAGCTAATTTTTTAGCGATTTTTTCCGCCGGCCGCGAGGATCTATGTTCCTGATAAAAATTAAGGATAACGCTGAAAAAAATCATGATAAAAATAATAACAGTGCTTTTATATGATCCGGTAAAGCCAGAGAAGGTGGCGGCCACCATTAAGATGATGATCATTGGGTTTTTGAAATAACCCAAAAATTTTAAAATCAATGATTCTTTTTTCTGATGAGAAATGTCGTTGGCACCATAAAGTTTTAAGCGGGCCGAAACCACTTGCTCACTTAATCCCTGCCTACTAACCTGGAGTAAGGCTAACATTTCTGCGGCGCTTTTATTTTGGTAATTTTCAGTTGGACTATAATTCATATATTTAGATTATTTGTTATTCTGTCTCTATTATAGCAAATAAAACCAAAAAAGCGGAGTTAAGCCGCTTTTTAAGAAACTCAAATTTAAATATAGGTCTATTTAATCTTCTTAACCTTCTTATTCTTTTCTTGGGTGAAGACAATATAGGAATAAACAAAAGATCCGAGGGTAACTCCGATAATGCCAGCGGCAAACAAGGGGATGGCAATCATAGCTGGTAGGTAGGGCATGACGATAATAATCAAGCCAAAGAGCAAAAACAACCAGGCTCCAAATTTATGGGTTTTTTCCCAAACCACAGGTGAGGACATAGTCCAGGGAGTCCTAATTCCCAGAAACCAATTTTCTTTAATATCTTTTAAATAGAAACTTAAAATCATCATCATGATGCCAATAGAGGTGGTCACCATCACGCCAACATTAATTTTGTAACCTAGATTAAAAATAGTAGTAGAAAAGTAGATGATAAATAGGGTCGCGATTATCAAGCCTTTAAAAACATGGTATGCCGGTAAGAATTTTTTGTAACTTTCTTTACGAGGGTCAATCAGAGGCATAATTAGGAGCAGGGCATAGAGACAGATAATTAGTATCGGGAAGAATATTCCATAAAATGTGTTAGATGACCAACCATCAACTTGGCCAATAAAATTCCAATGACTGGTAACTTTCTCCGGTAAGTTGTTGTAGAAACAAAGCACCGTGGCAACGGTGGCGGTGATAAAAAAGAGCGGGACTAACTCAGTTTTAAGGGTTAGTTTAATAGGCATCTTCATAATTTTGTAATGATTAGTTTTAGGCACTCTTTTATTATATCATAAAATTTTTAGGACTGGTAGTCGCCTGGGAGCCCCAACTTGTTTATATTTTAATTGGTGGTATGATTTAGTTATATGAATAGCGGTTTTATTCTAATTGATAAGCCCTTGGGTCTGAGCTCTCATAGCGTGGTTAATCGCTTGCGGTATTTGTCGGGCATTAAGAAAATTGGTCATGCTGGCACCTTGGATCCCAAAGCTTCAGGACTGATGATTTTGGCTGTGGGTAGAGAAGCCACTAAAGAAATCTCTTGGTTTGTTAAGATGAATAAAGAGTATGAGGCTGAAATTCATTTTGGTTTGACTACTGATACCTATGACCAAGAGGGGCAAGTGATATCAGAATATCAGAGCGTGGCACTGGAGCGAGAAAGAATTCAAATGGCCCTGTCTGACTTCTTGGGAGACTCGGAACAATTACCCCCGATGTATAGCGCCAAGAAGATCAAAGGGCAGAAGCTGTATCATTTAGCTCGACAAGGCAAAGACATTGAGCGTCCCAAACAACTAATTACCCTCTACGACTTGGAAATATTGGATTATTCTTGGCCTCTTTTGAAACTAAAAGTAGCCTGTTCTTCCGGCACTTATATCAGGACTTTAGCCTATGATTTAGGGGTTTATCTGGGGACTGGCGCTTACCTTTCTGGACTCTGTCGGACTAAAGTGGGAAGCTTTGCTATTGACCAAGCTGTAGAATTAGATAGAATAGAGGCGAGTGATTGGCAGACATATTTGTTTGCTAAATAAAAGGCCGAAGTGGCGGAACTGGTAGACGCGCTAGCTTCAGGCGCTAGTCCTCGCAAGGGGGTGAGGGTTCAAGTCCCTCTTTCGGCACAAAAATAAAAAAGGATGCTTTGTTTTAAGCATCCTTTTTTGTTTAGCCAATGGTAGCATTGAGACTCAAGACCTTTCTTTGCAATTCATGAAAGGTCTTTATGAATTTTTTATGTCCTGGGTTTTGCCAGACAGGTTTGAGATTCTGTAGTTTGAAAAATATTTTTGCTAGATCCTCAAATCTTTTTCTGGTATCATTTCTTCTAATTCTTTCTATGATACCCTTAATCTTTAATAATAGTTCTTCCGCCTCCCTGATGTTTTGGGGGTCAGCTGCTGATTTACTGAAATCTATTGTGGCGTTGATTAATTCCAGCCCAACAGGGATGTGAACCAGATTAAGAAAAAAATCATCCGTTTGGTCTTTTCTAACTTTATAATTACCACCGGCTTTGATTAAAAGATCGTTGAACTCCTCATACTTGGAATTAACGATTATTATCCCAGAAAAAATCTGACGAATTTTTTCTGTTAAAATTTCATTGCCATCAATGATGACATGAGTGAAGTTTTCCTGAGCTACGATAGCCTCGAGATTTAATTGGGCTTCTGTAATAGTGTCAACTCGGACTTGGGAAAAGTGGCTGATCTTTTCAGCTAAATCTTTTTGGGCTAGTTCGTCCGGGTCCAGGATCCAGACTTTAGTTTCTCTCTCTTCCATATTTAGTGATTTTTATTGTTAATTTACTGTCTGGACATTATCATATAGTGCCTTTATTGTCAATAAAAAGCAAAAAACCCAAGTAAATACCGGGGTTTTTATAGTTTAATAAAATAGAGTTAGTTAGTTTTTTAGACAGCGAATGCTATAGCCATATGATTTGTTGCTAGCACTAAGATAAACTGATTCCGCTCCTGAATATAGAGCTCGGCTCCAAGCCTGTAATGAATTATAGTTAGAAGACGACCAAATATTAGCCCATTCTCCTAGATAGGCGAAGGCTCCAGTGCTACGATGGCGCTCTCCGTTTGGCAAGGCGGTAAAGCCAGAAGAGTTGTTAGCACCGGTGTTGGGACTATTCCAGTGTGTCGTGGTAGTTTCTTTTATCTTGCCACCAGCCACTGACACGCCACCTAAATAAGTTGTTAATGAAGTTATTTCTGAGTCGGTTGGCAAGTGCCAGCCAGAAGGACAAAGACCCTGGACATTGCCTGTTGGAGCTGGACTCCAGCCGACACTGTTGGTGGCTCCATTCAAATATTGGACAGCCTCAGCCCATTGATATAACCCGCCGTAGGTACTGCAATTGCTACTATTATTAGCATAACAATATTTTTCGGAAATACTATTGTTGGCCTGAACCGTAACCCCGGTGATCATGGTGCCATAGTTTAGATTTTTAGCCATCCAACATTGATTATAGATGTTAACAATTGGGTATATCTGAGAGTCGCGTGAATCGGTCATAGAAGAAGCTACCCCGCAAGGATTAACAACAAAATTAGCCGTTGCTGAGAGATTGCTGGTGACTGAGGTATCGGTACGAGGATTGCTGGTTGAGCCATCGCTCCAGTTAAAAAAGTAATAACCAGAATCTGGAACTGCGGTGACGGCCGTTCCGTTACCACCGTAACTAATAGTCTGAGAGCTTGATCCAGAAATTGAACCATTACCACTGGAGGTATAAGTTAGGTTTATTAAGTCACGACAAATCTGATTAACACATGATTGAGCGCCAACACAGGTATCTGGGCAAGTACCATTACAACTATTGAAACCACCACACTTGTTGGTACAATTAGGCATGCAAGCAGCTGACTCATCTGCAACACAGCGGACCGAAGTACCATAT
The DNA here is from genome assembly GCA_002778645.1 of Candidatus Falkowbacteria bacterium CG10_big_fil_rev_8_21_14_0_10_39_9. Lineage (GTDB taxonomy): Bacteria > Patescibacteriota > Patescibacteriia > Patescibacteriales > UBA12465 > CG1-02-41-21. The sequence goes on along the minus strand of PFAQ01000031.1, from coordinate 1,964 downwards.
GATCGAGTATAGGTATAACGATAAATATTTGGATCAGATGTTACTAAATAACGTTCCCAAGGATCACTTCCATTAGATGAGGTCCAGAGATCGGCTGAGTATCCTGAGTCATAAAAAGAGCCACCGAGATCGCGGTAGCCTGCCAGAGGTATGTTGAAGCCATAATATCCACCAACATGGAGTTCGGTTCCGGCTGGAGAGCAGCCAGTGTCGGGATCGCAGTTTGGATCGTTAATAACGAATCTCGTGATGGCCGTCCATTCAGCTTCAGTTGGCATGTGCCAGTCGGTAGGGCAAATCCCTTGAGCTCCAGGGCTAAGAGCACCATATTGCATAGCCTCATCCCATTGATATAGACCACCATAGATATTACAATTATTGCTATTGTTGTTGTAACAATATTTTTCTAAAACATTATTATCAGTCTGTTCTGTCGCCCCGTTAATAGCTGTCCCAATATTAATGTTCTTAGCCATCCAACATTGAGCGCCCATTTGAGAAGTGGGGTATGACTGAGAGTCACGTGAGTCAATTAAATTTTGACCACAGATGAAACTTTGGTTAGTACCAATTTGTTCTCCCACTTCAGCTAAAGGCGAAAAGACTCCGACTCGGCCAAAGGCTGTTTTGTAGATCATGTAGCCAGTGCCATTGGAAGAGGCAGCCTGGGGATCAATCGGCATAGCGGTTAGATAGACTTCATTGTCGGTTAGCGCCGACAAGTCAACCAAACCAGTGCAGATCGTAGCGCCGCTGCGACAAATTTCCAGCGGTGTAGTGCTAACAGTGTCCGGAGTGAGCCTTTATCAATAATGTATTGATAGGCGGCCTTATTGATGGTATTAACATCAACATAGCGCTGTGAATTCCTAGTTTTAGACAATTGTCTGGTGGGATTAATCGCTAAAATTACGATTCCAGCCAAAAGAGAAATGGCGGTAACGACTAATAGAATTTCTAGGAGAGTAAAGGCCTGTTTTATTTTTGACATATTAAATTGAGGGCATTTATTATTAACTTGATTATATCATTTTATTGGACTCTCAACAAATCGAGATGATTTTAGAAAAAATAAAAAAAGAGGCCTATTAGGGTTCCTCTTTTTATATGCCCAATTCCAGGGCAAAACCACGGCCGTTAGGCCGTGGAGCTTCATTTTTAGGATAAGATATTATTTTAATAATTATCTTCCATTAGTTTGGCAATTTCGCTCAGCGAAGAATTATCTGGAAAAAATTCTTTCTTAATTACATCAGCTTCAATCTTTATTTCGGAAAAGAATTTTTGGCTGGTGGTAAAGCCAACAGTCAAGTCATTATATCTAATCATGATTTCTCTGCCAATCAACCATAGGGCAGCAATGGCCTCATTAATCATTCTCCCGTTTCCAGAAAGGACAATGCACTTGTTTTGATAGAGAGTTATAACCTTCTGTCCGTTTTTTGAATTATTGTTTTGGGGTTTGTTATTTTTTTCTGTCAGCGCCCCCTCCATCAACAGTTCTAAAGTATCTTTTATTTTCCTACCTAAATCTTTCTGAACTCCTTTGCTAACATTGAGTACGCCTATTTGCTCTATTGTTTGGCGAGCCCCATTCATGTGTTTCATCAGGTAGAAACCGCCACAAGAGATTGGATTAATTTTAGCCAGAGTTTTTTCTAAGCGCTGTAAAAACCCATTCATTTCTGGGTTTCTTTTGGATATTAATGGTTCCATTGTCTTCGTATTTTAATTAGTACTAATTGAACTATCTTAGTCTCCTCCATATATTCAAGAGACTAGGATGATCCAATTAGTAGGGCTTGTTAAGGTGCGACGTGACCTAAAAAATACCATTTTGGCATGTCTTTGTCAATCCTGACGCAATAGTTCAGCACCTTGGAAACACCTAGCTAAAAAAGTGTTATAATTAGGGGTTAATATTCAAACATATGGCATATACAACAAACCCCAAGATTCCCCGT
>PFAQ01000020.1 GCA_002778645.1 Candidatus Falkowbacteria bacterium CG10_big_fil_rev_8_21_14_0_10_39_9 | reverse complement strand
AGGACTGCGGACAAGCGAAGCTTGAGTTATAAAAAATACCGAGTCCGTAAGGGCTCGGTAGTTTATTTTTGATGTCAAACAGCATTTTTTTACCGTCTTTGACAATAATAACCCTACTGTAACCAAAAGTTTGCAGTTGTTTCCAACCAGCTTTTTCATGCTCTTCTAGGTTCATAAAGACCGATTTCGTTAATACTATTGTTAATTCTATCGATCTAAATTACACGGCAGGCTGATTTCTGTCAAATTAGTCCCATTTCCGTTTGACTGGAATTTTTCCCGGTACTTTGCTAAAATGATGATAATTACTTACTAAAATAATTATATGACTGGTCAAAATAAAAAAGTGGTTCTGGAGTTAATCTTATTATTAATAATGCTCTCGCTTATTACTTGGTATTTTTTTGATCGCTATAATATTTTAAGCAGTAATTCTATCCCCAGCGCCACTAAGGTTAATCAAACCGATGTTTCTTGCAATTCCTATGCCGTTGATGCTTGTCCAGGTGGTTGCGTGGTTTGTCCGCCTTGCCCGGAGTGCAGTTCGGTTAGTTGTCAAAGCGAAGAGTTTTGCGCCGGTATGGGAATTGATCGAACTTGGTATAAAAAGATTAGAACTACTTTGAAGGGAAAGACTATTTGTGAGAGAGAAAATTGTCATGGACTAGATATCAAGTGCGGATCTAATCCGGCGGAAGTTTGTACGGCGATGTATGCCTTAGGCGATAGATGTTTAAATTATGCCGTTTGTGAACTAGTGGGCGAGAAGTGCCAGGTCAAAGCTAACGAGCAATTTACTAAATGTAAGGCTTGTGTTGATAGTTGTGCTAAGGAGTATCAGTCTGACCCGGCCAAGATGTTTGAATGCGAAGGGAAGTGTGATTAAAAGGCTGGTTAATCATTAATCAATTACATATAAAAAAGACTATCATTTGTGGTAGTCTTTTTTGAAGGTATAATTATTCTATTTTTATTGCCATAAAAATAAAGGATTCATTTCTGGGGACATCCATCCACTCAGTATATATTATCCTCTTGTTGTTCTCCCCGCCTAAAACTGGTATGAAATAGGAATTAGAGAAAATTTTATCTGGGTATCTCGACCCTAATGCGATTATTGATGAGTCGCTTTGTTTTTCGGGATAGGTAATCCCAAAAGCTAAAAGCTCTCTAATATCGGCTGGTCGATAACCGATTTTTTTTAATTCTTTACATATTTTTTCTCCAGAATAATGTTTTGTATTTTTAAATAAATGGACAACTAGGGTATCTATTCTCTTTTCTGGGTTATCGATGGGAAAGTTCTCCGAGTTTATTTCCCCATAAACTATGTCATATTTTCCGGCAACGACTAGATCCCCTAAACTTTTTGAGCGGTCAACTATTATTGTATAATTTTGGGCCATTAAATTGGCTAATAATAATTGCCAGAATATTACTGTAACTATGATTTTTTTCATTTTTTAAATTTTTAAGGTTCGACTTAATTGATTTATGATTTTACAACACTTTTCGAATTTAGTCAAATGGCCAGGGGTGTACGATTATTTTCTGACCAATAAAAAAATAAGCCGGTGGTTTGTTTTTGCTTTTTGATAAAAGATGCTATAATATTTTTTCCCATTAATAAAAAATAATTATAATTATTATGAAAGATGTGCAAGAAATTTTTAACCGCATTAAAGAGAAACAACAAGAACAGAAAATCCTGAAGGGAATTCATCGCGACGTGATGGCTAATTCTCAGGAATACCAATTGATTTTGGAGGAGGCTAAGGCTCTGAAGGAAAAGAAGAAGAAGGTGGAGGACAATTTGAAATCTGATTTGAAGTCTGAGTTCCAGAAACTGGATGAGATTAAGTCTTATATCGCCTCTGATAAGGAGATGTTAAGCAATATGGCGCTGACTCAATTGATTAAGGGTGAGACCGTGGGGGTAGTGGATGAACATAATAATAAGTATCAACCAGTGTTTAGCGTTCGGTTCGAAAAGATTTAATTTTTGGCTTTTATTAGAGATTATTAGAAGTGGATTCATATTCACTTCTTTTTTCTTCTAAAATATGAGGAAATGTGTTAGATTATAGGTATAAGGACTAACAATCATGTCCGGCTGAAATGCTGGAAATTGTTGGTTCACGTTATTTAAAAAAATCCCAAAAATAGGAGATAAAATCATGAAAAATAATTTTTTATTTTTAGCTTACCGGCCAAAAATAATATTAGTATTAACTAAAAAAACAAAAGGAGGTTGTTATGGTATTCATTAAGAAAAAAAACGGTATTAGTTTTCGATTGGCAACTGAAACCGACGTAGAAAAGATGGCAATATTTGAAAAAGATGTCTGGGGAGAAACAGGAGCTGATGAAGAAAAGATTTCTTCTAGAATAAAGACTTTTCCGGGTGGTAATATTATCGCTTTATATCAAGGAGATGTCGTCGGTTATATATCATTTGAGTATGTTGATAATGTTGCTAAGATGTCTAATTTCTCTTGGTCTGAAATTACTGATAATGGTAAAATTAGCCAAAGTCATAGTCCTCAAGGCAAATACATTTATGGTGTTACCATCTCAGTTCATCGTTCTATGAATGGTAAAAATCTGAGTACCCTATTAATGCTGCATGCCTGGGGTCACTTGATTTTAAATAATAAAACTGGAGTTTTTCTTGGGTCAAGAATCCCTGATTTTAAAAATTATAAAAAATGGCACCCAAACATCGATGTTAATGATTATATTAAATTGCGTCGTAATGGTAAATTGAGAGGTTACGAATTACGTATGTATGGAGAAGAGGGTTTGTTGCCGGTTAAAGTGCTTTCTGATTATTTTCCCGATGAGGCTAGCTTGAATTACGGAGTTTTGCTTTATTTGGAAAATCCATTTTATCGTTGGCCCTTTCGAAGAATTTTAACTTGGTTGTTTATGAAGGCACCACTTTTTAGAAAATTCTTAGATTGGCTGTTTGTAAGTATTGTTCCTTATTTCACCAGAAATAAAAACACGACGAAGACTAGGAAAGGAATGATTAAATCAATTTCAGAATCTTATTCTGTAATCAAGAATAAGTATTCATTTTGGGAAAAGAAAACCATTCAAAGTTGGTTGTTGATGCTCCCCGGGTCTGGCTGTGAACATCACAAAAAGACTGGTGGCTGTACTATGTGCGGCTTTCATCAGGCCACAGATAAATATACTCATATTCGACTGTTTTTTAAAGCTATGTTTTTGCTAGCTCAAAGAGTTGTGCGAAATGTGCGCCCCCAAGAGATTTTTGTTTTTAATGGCGGAAGCTTCTTTAACGATAAAGAAATTCCCGTTAATTTTCAAAAATATCTTTACAGGCATGTAGCTTCTAATAATTATCTTCAGAGGCTGGTAGTTGAGTCACGCTGTGAATATATCACTGCTGATAAAATTTCTTTAGCTACTAAGATTCTGGGCAATAAAAAGCTGATGGTGGGTATCGGTCTAGAGAGCCAGGATGATCATATCAGAAATAAAATTGTTTGTAAGTCTTTGACTAAAGCCAGGTTTGAAGAAAAAGTCAACTTGCTGAAGGAATACGGAGCCGACGTTTTGGCCTATGTGTTCTTAAAGCCAATTGGACTAACAGACGAGGAAGCTTTTGAGGAGGCTATTAAAACAATCAAGTATGCTCTTTCAGTTGGTGTTAAAGAGATTGCCTTGTCTTGCGCTTTTGTGCAGGAGGGGACAAAAATGTCCCAGGCATATCACGAGGGAAGATTTACTCCTCCTAGTCTCTGGACTGTTCTAAAGGTCATAGCCGAAATTAGGGCTAATAATTGGCCGGTTCATATTGGAGGATTCTCTGATGAGCCTAAGCCAATTGCTATTCCTTGTAACTGTCCTGATTGTTCACCACAAATTTATGAAGCGATTGAACAATTGCGAGAAAAAGGAATTTTGGGATCAATTCCGACCTGTAATTGTTTAACTACTAACAAGAGTTTAATCTAATTTTGAAAAGCCTGCTTACAAAAAGCAGGCTTTTTTATAAAATTATTGGCGAAATTCAGTCTTTGGTGGTATAATATAAACATATTAAATTAAAAAACATATGCCTAACATTTCTTTAGTCTTCGCTGCTTTTATTGCCGTTTCAATGGCTAGTTTGGGGTTTGTAGTTTTGAGAAAAAACAAAATGATGGTAACTAATCAGTTATTTTTTATTTTTACGGTTACGGTTTCCTCTTGGTGTATGTTTAATTTTTTAGAAAACTGGTATATGGATTTGGATTTATCTGCCATGTTTTTAAGATTAGATCTTTTTACAGCCTTAATTGGGGTCTTTTTTGCTTCAGTTTTTTTATTTAATTTTCCCCGGACAAACAAGAAATTTAATCCACTTATTGCTTTATTTTTATTATTAATACTGTCCGTTGCCTCTTTAGCTTTCACAGATGGTCTCATAGAAAATATTAACATTGTTAATGGCCAGATTGGATTTGACTTTGGTAAGTGGTTCATCTTGTATGCCGGTGTGATGTTGGTCAGTATTCTAAGTGGGGTAATTTTTCAAGTTAGGCAGTATAAGAAGGCCAATGGAACCGAAAAGCTCCAGATACGTTATGTCATTTTGGGTTTTTCAATTACTTCCTTTATTATTATTATATTAAATTTGTTCTTGCAGAATCTGGTTTCTAAGGGAGTGTTTATGTTGGGGAATTTTAGCATGATAATCTTGGTAGTTTGTATCTTTTATGCCATGGTCCGATATCATTTAATGGATATTTGGGTGGTTTTGAGATTGGGCACCATTTTTACTTTGTCATTAACCACCATTATTTTCTTCTTTGTCTCAGTCAATTATTTGTTAGTTTATTTTCTGGAAATAGGTGTTCCCTGGGATATTATCATTCCCTCGTTTTTTATTACTGTCGGTTTTACCCCCCTCAAAAAATTTATTGAATTTATCACTGATGCCATGTTTTTTCGCCGGCATTATAAGTTTAATAATGTAGTGCAGAAAGTGGAGAAGGAGATCCACTCAGCTGGTTTGGTGTTGGATAAGAGTTTGAGTGTGGTCAACCAAATTATTTCTGATGCCTTGAAGGTTAACAGGAGTTTGATTATGATTCTCATTCCTCGAGGTCATTTTATTTCACGTCAGACCATCGGTGACGATATTGGTAATTTAGAGTTAAAACACAATGACCCGGTAATTAACTATTTAATCACTTTCCCAGGTCGAATTTTAGATCGGGAAGAACTGGAGCGAGGCGGTCATGTTAATGGCCTAGCCGATTCTGATCGAGATGCGATAGTGGTCGAATTAAAAAAGATTAGCATTGCTTTGGTGGTACCAATTGAGTTTAAGGATAAATTAATTGGGATTTATCTTTTGGGAGAAAAACTGTCAGAGGATCCATTCAACGAGAAAGATCTACGTTTGTTGCAGCACGTTTCCTGGGAATTGAGTTTCGCGATTGATAATGCTCGTTCTTATGAAGAATTAAAACACTTAGATGAGGCTAAATCTAATTTCATTCAAGTGGTTTCGCACCAAATGAGAACCCCGGTAACTATTAGTCGTTGTAATCTGGAGTTGGCGCTAGATAAGGATTTAAATCCAGAAGAGAAAGAAGGCGTCCTGAAAGCTGCTTATGAGGGTGTTTCCTCCTTAGGACATCAACTCGATCAATTGTTAACAGTTCTAGAAATTGAAGAGAAAGAAATGGTTGTTAAAAAAGAGGGAGTGGAATTAAATTCTTTAATCAATGATTCTGTTGAAAGCAATCGTTTAAGTATTAAGAATAAGAAATTAAAATTAGAGTCTAAGTTAGAAAATTCATTTTCGGTAAAAATTGATTGTGATAAAGCTAAGATTAGAAGAGTTTTGGATATAGTTCTGTTAAATGCCATTAATTATACTCCTAGCGGTGGCAAAATTACTATTAACACTGCCCAGGATGGTTTCAATGGTAAAAATAGCCTGGTGGTTTCAGTGGCCGATAATGGTGTGGGTCTTAACGATGCGGACAAGGTTAATTTATTTAAGAAATTTTTCCGTAGTCCCGAGGCCATCTCCATGTTTCCTAATGGTTTTGGTTTAGGTTTGTTTATCGCTCGCAAGATTGTTCTGGCCCATGGTGGTGATATCTGGTTTGAGAATCGGGAAAATCAGGGGATGACTTTTTTCTTCTCAATTCCTTTCAAAACTGTAGTTGAAGATAAAAAATAATTTTAGATGAGTAAAATAAAAAAGGGATCCGGTTGGATCCCTTTTTGCTATGCTTGGAATTTCATTATTTGCCAAAGAATTTTATCTTTGGTGATTTTGTTTTGCCCTGGTCTTCGTTTTCTTCCTTGATAATTTTATCAAGCAGATAACTGTCATTACCGGCGGGTTTAAAATCATAACTAGCAAAACGGCTGAGACCTCTGTAGAATAAACAATCTTTGTCTTTGGGTTTAATCTTCAGACAGATCGTCATGTCTTTAATAGTTTCACTATAGTAGGGTTCAGAGGAAGCAGTTTCTGGACTGCCGGCAAGATAAAAGTTGGCCATCCCCTTAATGAACTGAGCGGTAAAATCTGGTTTTTTCTTTAAAAAATTATCCAGACTTTGGATACAATCTTTTAATTTCTGATCCTTGTTAAATTCACTATTAAAGGATAGTTTGAAATCAGCCAGACCCTTATAGTAATAAGCCATCGTGTCTGATGGCCTGATAGCTATTGCAGCTCCCATGTCTTCGGAGATTTCCTTAGCTTTGGCGGTGCTATCTAATAAATGATTAGCTAGACCCCTGTAATAGTGCATATCAAAATCAGCGGCATTTTTTTCTAAACCCAGGGACATGGAAATAACGGTCTCTTTCCAAAGGTTTAAATTAAACTGCCCCAAGCCCTTCAGTCGATAACTGGTGGCTGATTTGTCGAGCACTAAAGCGCTATCAGCATACAAGATTACGGTTTTGTAATCTTTGTTAGTTAGGCTTATCTGAGCTAATCGGATGTAGAGTTCGGCATTTTTGTTAGAAAGGATTTTGATGGAATCTTGGGCATTTACTACAATACTGAGTATCATAAGTAACCCAACGGCTAGGATTAATCGGATTTTCTTCATTTTCGGATATGTTTAAGTTAGAATTTTATTTTCAAAAAACTAAGCTAATATTAACATAATTTGCTAGTTTGTCAAGTCTAGTGGTTTTACCTGGGTTTTTAGTGGTCCAAGCTTTGATAGGTGTTTAAAAACTCCTTTATCTCGGCCGGATTAGTCGTTAGAGAATTAAGTAGTTTTAGGAGGTAGTCGGGGTATCTAATGATTGGGGCTAAGCGCAGATGGCTTTCGGCAGCCTTCTGATACTTAAGGGTTATCTTATTGAGACGAGGCAATTCTCTGCTAACAAAATAATTTTGGATCTGATCGGGCTTAATCTGGTTTTTTATCATCCTAATATTAGCTGAGGTGATAATGCCTGCTTGGTAATCAACTAAATAATCATGGATATCGTCTTGCAGTTGGCGGAGACTCAAGTAGTATTTGAAAAATGACAGAATATTTTTTCCTGAAGTTGAACTCGGCCTTTGCTTTAGTTGGTCCAGTAGTAACATTGGTCCCAGGCAATGAGCTAGAGATTTATTATATAATGTCTTTGGTCTTTGATAATGTTTAATTGGAGCGGTGATGACGTCTGCTTGATGAGAATCAAATCTGGCATATTTCATTTCCCAGATTTGAGAGTAGTCCATTTGGCCGGTAATTTTTCGGAAAAGCAATTGATATTCCGGCGATGATGGCTGTTGACTAAAGCGAGAAGCAAATTCACGGGCTGCCCAGTTGGCGATGGGCAGTAGGTCTAATGACTCGTCACCGTCAATTAGATCATCATAGAGACTATATGATAACCAGAGAAATAAATTAGCCAAGCCCAACTCATAAATTGTTTTGGGGTCGATTCTGGCACCACAATTTCCCAGAGATAATTTAAAAAAATAACTTAACAGTAGTATTTGTTGGTCCTTATCGCTGGCAATAACTTTCTCAAGATGTGGCTTGATAATGGATTGAAAAGATTTTGGTAGAGGACTAAGACTAGCTTCGGCTAGGCGTCTGAGGTGCTGAAATATCTTATAATTATCACGATGGAGTTTAACCTTTTTGGTAAATGGTCCAAGCGCTGGTAGAACAACCCCCTGAAGGCCTAAAAAGAGGGCAATTTCGCGGTTTAATTCGGGGTCAGGCTTAGTTTTATCTTCGCTGTAAGGCCCACCCGGTTCGATCTCCAGTGATATTAAGTATTTGGTAGCGCGAGCCAAAAGACCGCCGGTTATTAGACGGCGGTCAATAGTGGCTATTTTATTTAGAACTCGGAACGTGTTGAGAGCGTTTTGATAAAAAAAGCTTTCTTCTAGATATTTAGGATGGTATTTTATTTGCCGAATAATTAGAGCGACTTGATTGCGATTGGAGTTGGTCATGGCGATAGGGTAACTTAGCAATAAATTTTACGCCGACATCAAAATTATTTTTTATTTTAATACTGCCCCCGAAATCTTTTTCAATTATATTCTTAGTAGATGACAAGCCAATCCCTAGACCTTCTTGGGGGCCCGATTTGGTGCTGAAAAATGGTTCAAAGACATGATCTAAATTGGCGGGGCTAATGCCACCAGCTTTATCAGCCACAGCTAAATAAATATAATTTTTTTGGTGGTAGAGGGAAATATTGATGGGTTTAATTTTGGTCCTTTGTCCGGAGTAAGCATCAATGGCATTGCTGACAAGATTAATAGCTACTTGGCTGAACTTAACTGAATCGCCATAGCTTTTGATCTCGGCTGCGGCCGAAAATTTAAGGCTCAAATTATGCTTGATTATTTTATGATTAAGGACCTGAATTATTTGATTAATCTCTTCGTTCAAAGAAAAATATCGTTTATTACTTTGTCGTTTAATCTGACTCCTCAGAGCCGTAATAAAATCTTCCATCTTGCGACTGGCTTTGATTATTCTTTTGGACTTGACCTAGGTTTAAAGTCAGAGCGCTGAGAGGATTCATCAGGTCATGAAAAATACCTGAAGAGAGACGGCCAAACTCAGCAAAGCGGTATAAGTCAGCCATTTTAGCGATTTGGATTTCTTTTAACTCCTGGGTGCGGGCTTCAACTTTTATCTCCAAGATGTCGCGTTCAGCTTTTAATTCTAGTTCTAATTTCTTGGCCAGTTTAAGGGATTTATTAATCTCCCGGTTATATAGATAATTGATGATCATCATTATTCCTAAAATGGCGATTTCCGGTATTTTATCTAGTGGATGAGTGGATTTGCCTTGCCAGTATAAATTAGGGTGAATTAATTTTTTATATTCTAGGAGGCTAATAGTAATCAAAGTTAGACCGCTTAACAATACTGTCATTAGGCCCCAGAGATTTCCGAACAAGACCCCGGTAGCTAAAATTATGAGGGCGTAGAAGATAATGCCAATCGGTAAATTAGTGCCCCACT
>PFAQ01000047.1 GCA_002778645.1 Candidatus Falkowbacteria bacterium CG10_big_fil_rev_8_21_14_0_10_39_9 | reverse complement strand
TCCCAAAAGCCCCAAGAAAAGGAGACTTTTGGATTCCGGGCCAGGGAAACTTTTTAATTCTAATCCATTTAGAAAAGAAAAATACCAGCCAGACCGTCATCACTATCAGCCACAGTAATATTCTGACAGAGATCTGAACGCCAGCAGATTCAAAATAAAAGAGATAACCTTTAGAGCCAATAAACAGCTCCACCAGTAGCAATAAAACACCATAGTCCAACCGGTATAAGGTAAGCATTAAGGCTAGCAAGGCGATAATTAAAACTGCTACATTATTAAACCCTAAAATATAAAAAGTAAAAATTGAAAACAACTCCGCTAGAACTATCAGCCCCAGGATTAACCTGCCAATATTATCAAAAATCTTATTCATAGTTTTATATTAAGCCGTGTTTAGTTTTCACAATCTTCATAGCCGCATTATATTTTTTGACAGCTGGCAAAAATGGAAATAATTTATAGGCCGCCGCCGGCAACCAAGAACTAATTTTGCCTCCCGGAACGACTTTAAACAAAATCTTATCAATCCAAAGCCCACCATGACCTTGCTCTAACATGGTTAACCATAAATCCCAGTCTTGGAGCTTTTTAATACTCTCATCCCAACCAGTGGCCGGAAAATCATTCTGGCGAATAAGTGACATGGTATGAATATAAGGTGTCTGTTGTAATTTGGCGGCATCAAATGGTCCCAGTTTAAATAATTTACTACCCCACATAAAGGAAGAATAGATATAACTTACTTCCGGATGGGCAATTAATTCATTTAACATCATCTCGAGTGCTTCTGGCACCAAGACCGCATCAGCATCACAAAATAAAAAATAATTACCCCGTGATTTACGCCAACCATTATTGCGCGCCGAGGGAGCGCCATGATTTTTCTGATGGACGATAAAAAAGGTGTTATTAGATTTGGTTTGATTTAAAAACTTTTCTAAGGCCCCATCTAAATTATCTGTCGAGCCGTCATTAATAATAATTACCTCAAAGTCTTGATAAGTTTGTCTGACTAAGCTCTCCAGTGTTTTAGTAATCTTGTCGGCCTGATTATAAACCGGAATAATAACTGAAATCATAAATTGAAATTAATATTTGAATAAAACCTTTGCGCTTGTGTTAACCAATTAAACTCCGTTTGAGCGCGCCATCTACCTTTTTGACCTAAATACTCTCCTAACTCTTCATTACCCATTAACTTCTCCAAATTCAAAGCCAAGTTAGATTCTTCCACTAGTAAACCGCTAACTCCATGCAAAACAGCATCTGACACCCCGCCGCTAGCAGTGGCTAAAACTGGTTTTCCCATTAAATTAGCCTCCAGATAAACAATGCCAAAGCCCTCAAAATCACCAGCAATATTTCTAGTCGGCATCGCCAAGAGAGTACAAATATCCAACCAGGACCACTTATCTATCTCACTGGTCTCTCCTATAAATATCACTAGATTATCCAGACCATTTTCTTGGCAGAGTCGCTTGAGATAAGCTTCATCTGGACCAGCACCCAAAACCACATAGCGCCAATTACTAATCTTATCTTTATCTAAAGAAGCTAATACCGACAGCATCGTATCCACTCCTTTTCTCTTCACTAAACGTCCCATGGTTAGAATTACTTTTTGGCCCTCTAAATTATATTGCTGCTTTAATTCCAAAACTCTAGCTGCCGAAACAACTGCCACTTTCTCTACTCCTGGATTAACGACCGCTATCTTGACTGCTAGATTGGCAGAAAAATCATTTACCAGCTTAGCAACATAGTTATTGGCACAAATAATTTTTTGGGAATTTCCCAAGATCTTTTTTACCAACCATCTTTTGCGACCACTAGACAAAGCCAGGGACAAATCTAAACCATGCAAAACTATAGTATATGGTTTATGAAAGATGAGATTAAAAATATAGACAATGGCTCCTAGGGGCAAAATCTGTCCAACTATAATATGATCAATGCCGGCCCTACTCACAATCGAAGACAAATCTCTAAAACCTAGTAAATACTGAGCGGGACTAGCTGGATATTTTTTGAATAACACCCTGAGACCATTGGGCTCGGGCCAGTGTTTTACCAAATTACTATAGTAATTAGCCACACCGCCATTGAATGGCGGATATTCCATGGTAAATAATAAGGTCTTCATACTATTATTCAATCTCACCGGTAGTCTTCTCTTCCGAGACTACTTCGGCGGCGCGATTAGAATTAGGCTTTCTAAACGACTTAATAATATATAAAATATCGGCTTTTTGAAAACCACCCAAGAGATAAATCAAACCAAAATACAATATCATTGACATTAAAGTCACCACAAAAATATTAAACCAAGACTTAAAATAATATATTCCCACCGCCATAATGCCGGCGGCTAATAGGGCTTTAGCAAACACGATTAAATTTTTCTTGGGACTATAAACAATAATTTTCTTGACCCAAACAATACCCAGAATGAACATCAAAAAATTGGTCAAAAGAACTGTCAGGCTAGCTCCAGTAGTCTTGAAGATTGGGATTAAGACTAAATTCAAACCAATGCTAACGAGCATCACAATCAACATATTAAAAGTATTGCGGCGCTGCCGATCACAAGCATTAAGGAGAGATCCGATGGGAAAATTAATGAAGATAAAAAACAAGGCAATAATAGTAATTTGTAATGGCAAAACTGCCTCCGAGTAATCATGTTTAAAAACAGAAACTATTTCATCAGCTAACATAATAGTTCCGAAAATAATCGGCAAAGAAATAATAATTAGATAGTTCATCGCCCTTTCAAAAGCCACGGTTAATTGGGGCTTGTTAGTCAGCCAATAGGTACTCATGGCTGGATACAAAGAAGCGGTAAAAGCTAGAGGTAAAAATTGCAGAGCAAAGATAATTTTGAAAGCCACTTGATAAAGACCAACATAATAATCTCCAGCTAGTAATGACAGAAAAACAGAATCTAAGTAAGTATAAAGTCGCTGGAAGATAGCAAAGAGAGCAAAGGGCAAACTGACTCTGAAGATCGATCGAGTTAACTCAGCATCATAGAGGAGTTTGAGTTTAATCTTCATCTTATGACGCAAGACCCAAAAGGAATAGATGAAATTATAAATACTAGCCAAAGCTAGGGTTCCCAAAACCCAGCGGAGATTCAAGTCCAGATACATCGCTAATAAACCAAAGGACATGACTAACAGCTGAAATATAACTGAGGAGATACTCTCATATTTCAAATTATGAAAACCACGGATGGTGGCAAAAAAAGTAGTGGTAAAAGAATCCAGCACCATACAGATAATCGAGATATAAACTAGGTCTTTAGTTAATTGATCATGATTGAATAAATTAATGACCACAATCACCGCCAAAGTCGTTATAAAAGTTAAAATCAACTTGATACTTAAAATACTACCCAAAAGTTTAGCGACTGAATCTTGTTTCTTGGCGACTTCCCTGGTTAAAAAATTGATAAAGCCCAAATCGATAAAAATCGCAAAAATAGTCGTAAAAGACAGGGCAAAATAGTATTTACCCAAATTCTCCGGCCCTAAATTACGCGCTAAAAAAGCAAAATAAGTAAAAGAAATCACCTTTTGCATAATTAAGGCAATAGTCAAATACGAGGTATTTTTAGCGATATTATTGATTTTAGTCATCTGGTTTTTATTATAACATAGATAACGATAAAATGTTAAGAGATTGGGCCAATTTGAGCAAATTGTCCTGTGGATTACTTTCCCATTTCTTGAGGAAAATTTTAAGTGTCTTATGTTATAATATATTCATAATTAAATAGCAAAAAAATAATATGCGCATTCTTCTCATCGAAGACGAAAAAGATATTGCTGAATTTATTAAAATTAGCCTTAGCACTGAGTTCTACACCGTTGATGTGGCTTATGACGGTGAACGGGGTTCCTTCCTGGCTCGTACTAATGATTATGATCTAATTATCTGCGACTATATCCTGCCTCTTCAAAACGGCCCAGAAGTGGTCAAAGAAATTAGGCAAGAAAACCAGCACGTCCCTATTATTATACTTTCAGTTAAATCTGAAATTGATACCAAGATTAATTTATTTAATCTAGGTGTTGATGATTATCTCACTAAACCATTTCGCTTTGAAGAACTTCTAGCTCATATTAAAGCTATCTTACGGCGCCCTTTGAAGCGAGACAATCAAGTATTAAAGATAGATGATTTGACCATTGATGTTGATAAACATCTAGTTAAACGAGGCCGCCAAACTATTACTATGACCCGCAAAGAATTATCTCTCCTAGAATATCTTATTAAAAATCGCGGCCGAGTTATGAGCCGCACGACTATTATGGAACACGTCTGGGATGCTAATGCCGATCCCTTTTCCAATACTATTGAATCTCACATCACCAATCTCAGAAGAAAGATTAATCTCCCGGGCAAGAAAGAATTAATCCACACTGTTTCCGGGCGGGGCTACAAAGTTGATCTTAAAAAATAAAAGACTATTAATGACGTACCCCCCCCAAACCAAAAAGTCGCTCTTAGCGACTTTTTTTATTACGGGGTTCCCTTGGATATTAAAAACAAGCGCCAAAAGCGCTTGTTTTTATGATTTCAATTCTCTCTAATTATTACTTAAGTCGATAACTAACATTAATCTCAATAACAATTTCCTGATTACCATTAGGTAGCGATGGAGCTACAGCTCCACCACCCATACCACCTTTAGCGTCGCAAGAAATAGTGTTATAGCCAGGAGCCTGAACTAAGTTTTCCCACCAACCAACAATATCACCTAGTTTTACACCAGCAGCTCGAGCTAGAATACTAGCTTTAGTCTTGGCGTCAGAAATGGCCTTAATTCTAGCTTGTTGTTTTAGATCTTCTAAATTAGAAATGTCATAACTAATACCTAAAATTTGATTAGCTGCCGCCTTAGAAGCGGCCTCTACTACCTTACCCACTAAACTAGGATCAACACTGAGATTATTAACTTTCACCACTAATTGTTCATTAGCATTATAACCAGACAAAGCTGAAACATTATCAATATAATCATATTGAGGTAATAAAGAATAATTCTGAGTTTTTAAATCCTCATCTTTAATACCACTGACTTTCAAAGCAGCGATAATATTACTCATTTTTTCGTTTAATTGCTTCAAGGCTTCGTCTGCTTTAGCTACCTTGTCGATTTGAGCCCCAATAGTGATATTGGCAACATCCGGTTGATAGGAAATTTTTCCCTGACCCACCACTGACACTTGATATTGAGGTTGATCAACAATTCGATCGCGCAAAATGGCGACAGTCACGATGCCAGCTAAAAGCACCATCCCCACAATTATTATTGCGATCTTGCCGCGTTTGTGATGGCCACAGCAAGCCTGGTCATTCTCTATAATTTTACTCATAGTTTTTTAATTAATATAATAAGCGATTAAATGTTCCAGATAATGATCCAAAAACAAAACCACGCTAGCAATAAGTACGTGCTCCCGAATTACCACTATCGACTTCAATTTCTGAGACAAGGCTAATTGATAACTAACATAGATCAAAACAAACATTCCCCAGACAACTGAAAGCCAAAAAACCAAATTGATATCAAATAATAAAAATGGGATCAGAAAAGTGGAAGCAAAAAATAACTTAGACAAGAAAGTAGTAATTGTAATTTCCCAAATTTCTTTAGAGGTGTATTGATTTTCTGACTCAGCTGATATATGCATTCCCAGGGCGTCAGAAAAAGCATCGGCCACAGCAATAGTCAAAATACCACTAATAACCACCAACTTAGAGCCAGTGCTGGAATCTAAACCGGGTAATTAAACCCAAAGTGGTGATGACCGCTGAGGTCAAACCAAAGCTCAAACCTTTCTTTAGTGATAGTTTCATATGGAGCCATTTTAGCATAATTTTTTGGATATCAAAAGAGCCCTGATTATTTCAAGGCTCTTTCATTTTCTACTACTCATTTTTTTAAATTTATTGACTGTAACCGTCGGCAAAATTTGGCGACACTCACTGCAGATAGCATCTTTAAATACTATTGGACCAAAAATCTTGGGTAGCAATTGATTGTTATTAAAGTTATTAATAACTCCGATGGTATTATCGGCCTCCTCCCATTCCTTGGTAACTTTATTTTTTAATTGATGACAGCGGATACAACTTTCCACAAACATTTTCTTATCTTTTGGCATGGCTTAATTATTTTTTGGTGATTATTAAATGAACATGAAACTAGTCTAAAGCAAATACCCTCGAGAGTCAAATCTATTTAAATCTTCCCTTTTTTATTTTGAGAGTTTTGTGACTCCTTAAATGAAGTGCTTTAGACTTCTCGGTGACTGCCAGAATAGTTAAAACAGCAATATAAGAAGAAATAACTGAGCTGGGTAAATGATAACTCTTTTGCAAAATAAGATCTAAACAAACTATAGTTAAAATTAGAAGCGTCCAGATAATCACAAAGATTTCACCCGGATGACGGTCTTGATGCTTTCGGTACCAACGCTCAAATTCCTTGTTACCGACATAAATCGCCAAAACTCCGATATAGATAAAACCGATTATATCTAGCGCCTCAATAATAGAATTATTAGTAATAAAGTCCCAGATAATCAGAATAAAATAAAAGCCGGACCAAAAATTGGCGATGTATTGCCAGAAATTAAATTTCTTCTGAGGCCATCCAAACATATAATTATTTTTATTACCGTATTACTCCACTTAAACTATAACACACTCCAGGAAAAACAAAAAACTGGATTAATCCAGTTTTTTGTAATCATCTTATTTACAATTAGTCTTCTGACAGGCGCCCTTTTGAGTAGCATCCGGGATCTGATTACAGATAGCGCATAGATCAATTCCGCCACCCTGAGCTGGGGCAGTTATTTTTTTCATCATTTCATCCATGTCGGTAAAGTTAATATCACTCGGGACTACAAACAAAGAATTATCGACAGTCCAGGGACGACATCTGAACTTAACCGCCTGATTAATATCTTGGGTCTCTTTGTTTTTGTCAGTACTGGTGGCAACGGCTTGATCCAGCTTCATTTTGAAGCCAGTCTTTTCGTTTAAGCTAGTCCAAGAATAAGCATAGACGCCATCACTAATAGATTTCATTTTGATAGTCATGGCTGGTTCGTCTTTGGTAGCCTTAGTAGTCGACTCACCCTCACTTCTAAACTTCTTGCTTCGGCCATCAACATAAAAATCACCTGATTGTTTAGCCCCCTCTTTCTCGTCTTCATAACTGAAAGTACAATGAAGTGATCGACCTCGACCCATCATTTCAAAGGCTGAAGCGGTAAACTCTTCTTCATCAGAATTTTCGGTGGCAACTACATTACCACTGGAGTCAACCTTATTCTCAGCGGTTTTTTTACTACCACAACCAGAGAGAGTTAGAGCGAAAATAAATAGCAAGAGACTAATGTAAAAACTTTTTTTCATAAATTTATTTTAATTAAATTATTAAAATTTAACTGGAAAGCTAACTTTTTTATCATTCTCCAGCAACCCCGAAGGATTATCCTTCTCTAAAACCAAAGATCCGGTCGAACTGGTCGGACGAGTAAACATCATAGTAACTTTAAAAGGCACAAAGTCTTCAGTCATCCAATTACCTTGAGATTGAGCGATGCCTCGACCTAATTCCTGCCCTGACTCGTCTAATAATTTTACTGGGAAAGAACCTTCAAAAAACCAAGTACCCCGAGCCGAACCCTCAAGAGCTACCGGACTAGAGATCACCTGATTAATCACAAAATTATTTAATTTCAAATCTTCGGTTTGAGCTGGAGTGGAAGTCGCCTTAACTCTTTCTATGTGAGGCAAAATTGGCATTACCGCTTCATCAGCATACTCGGTGCTGATTTGGGCAAAACTAACTATAAAAGCCAGAATCATCATAAATACTAAGGCCGAAAAAACACCTACTAAAATTGAAATACGAGCCCGCCGATTTACTAACCATAAACCGATAACAATTAGAAGAACTGGCCAAATAGCCTGAAGATTAAAATTAAAAGCTGGCCAAAAGCCTAAATTTCGACCTAAATAGAACAAACCAAATAAAACTAAAACTAGACCAAAAAACACCTTACCATAGTGAACGCCATTACCCCGATCGCAACAACTACAAGTTTCTAAAACATCAAATTTGGGCGAAGATTTTGGCAGAGCCTTAGTCTTAGCCTTGGGCTTAGTCTTTTTAATAACTTCCGTCTTGAGATTCTTCATAGTTTTATAATTATTATTTTGGCTTATTATTTTTACTATAGCTATTCATAAAATAGAGCCCCAAGAAAATAACCAGGAGCGGATATATCAGACTCCAATCAAGATATAGATGAAAAAATCTTTGGAGTAGAAGCAAAATTCCAATAATCAGGACTATTAAACCTAAAATATTTCTGACCCGGTAGCCACTCTCAATTTTCATTTCTCCGGAAATTTTTTTAACACTGACACTCAACTCCTGAGCCAAACTCTTGACTCTCTCTGACCCAGCCGCTTGGCTCTTGGGAGCGCTGGGAATGA
Organism: Candidatus Falkowbacteria bacterium CG10_big_fil_rev_8_21_14_0_10_39_9; assembly: GCA_002778645.1. Taxonomy (GTDB): domain Bacteria; phylum Patescibacteriota; class Patescibacteriia; order Patescibacteriales; family UBA12465; genus CG1-02-41-21. The sequence continues at coordinate 1,522 of PFAQ01000047.1, read as the reverse complement.
GGAGCGCTAAAATTAAATAAAGCAAAATACCAAAACCGTTACCCAGAGCTAAAATTAAAAAAAAGATTCTAAATAAAATCGAATCAACCCCAAAATATTCCCCTAAGCCCCCACAGACGCCCCAGATTACCCGATCAGTACGAGATCGATAAAGTTTTTTAATTGATTCCGACATAGTTTTTACTTAGAGAATTAATAGTCCTTTTATTATATCAAATTTTTTTGAAACCGGCTAGAGTTATTTTAAACGACGTGCTCGTCTTCCAGCTGAAATTACAAAGCGATGAGCCTCTTCTCTGGTTTTAAGCAAAGTCCCCTTGATACTTTCAGCCAACACTTTGAAATTGCTCGAAACTCCCCGAGTAAAAACCAATTTATCACCGCCTAATTTGGAAATTCCCACCAAAGGAAAACGAATATTATGTTGATTGAGCACTCGACTAACAAAATCAATCTGTGGTTTTCCCCCATCAATCATAATTAAATCTGGCTGAGGCCAATCCCGATGGGCCATACGGCGTAACAACACCTCCACCAGAGCTCGTTCATCATCTCCCGGTGGCGCTTCTTTGATTTTGAACAAGCGATATTCCTTTTTATCCGCCTCGCCCCCAGAAAAAACTACCATAGAGCCGTAGCTCTCTTTACCATTTAAATGGGAAATGTCATATCCTTCGATTCGGTTAATTTTAGGCAGACTCAGATCATCATCACGAGTCAAAAGCGACACGTCTTGGATGTGTTGCAAAGATTTGATCTTATCTGGATTATCCTTTTTTAACCTTACCAGCAAACGCTTCTTGTCGCCCTTGAGCAATAGCACAATATTTTTAATATTAGACTGATAGTCCTTCTTACCAATAACATCGATACAGGCTCCGGGACACAGCCCAATTTGATAATCAAAACAAGCCTTACCACTATGAGGTCGACAATTGCCATAAGGAAAAAGACGCCGAATAATATTAAGAGCATTTTGGATTAAATAAAATGATTGATAAGGGCCAAAGACATAGGCCTTGGTTGCCGGAAATTGTTTCAGTTCATGCCCACGGATAATTATGGGATGCGGATAGTCATCAGTCTTAGACAAGACGACATAGATGAAAGAGCGGTCGTCCTTGTCCTTAACATTATATTTAGGCCAATACTTTTTGATATAGTGAGCCTCTAAAATTATAGCCTCCAGCAAATTATCACAAACTTCGAATTTGATGTCCGAAGCTAAATCCACCATTTCAGCAATTCTGGAATCAATATTCTTCTGAAAGTATTGATTGACCCGGCCATGCAAACTAGTCGCCCGCCCCACGTATAAAATCACCCCCGCTTGATCTATCCAGAAATAAACGCCGGGTTTTTTTGGTAGTTTTTTAGCCTTTTCTTTTAGGGTCATATATGTTTTAGGCACACACTTATGGCGGGTTTAATTATTCAACAATATCATCTCATTTGGAGTTTTGCCGCCTAAAGCGCAATGTTCGAGGTTATTATAATAATCATTCCAGATTCTAAGCTTCTT
>PFAQ01000051.1:9883-10127 GCA_002778645.1 Candidatus Falkowbacteria bacterium CG10_big_fil_rev_8_21_14_0_10_39_9 | reverse complement strand
AAACCTCGCGGAATACCGAGAAGCGAAAAATAAACTCGTCAATCAAAAACAAGTTTTGAAAGACAAAATAAACGCTTTTGAGCAAAAAAGCAATAATCGGTTCGAACTCGCCGCCAAATTCATAAAAACGAGCAAACAAGCCAAAATTATCGCTTTGCAAGAAAATCCCGAACAGGGTCGGGATTTTCTAAAAAAGATTGGTTCGAACTTCCTAATCCAAAACCAAAACATTTCCTTTTTGCCG
>PFAQ01000051.1:0-9857 GCA_002778645.1 Candidatus Falkowbacteria bacterium CG10_big_fil_rev_8_21_14_0_10_39_9 | reverse complement strand
ATCAGCTCTTTGCGCGCGCAGCGCGCCAGCCGAGTGGCGAAGCCGCGAGGCAAACACCGCACAAAACACTGAAATTGTAAATTGGCGGAGAGTGAGGGATTCGAACCCTCGATACCGATTAAGGTATACCCGCTTTCCAAGCGAGCGCACTCGGCCACTATGCGAACTCTCCCTGAATTCTATTATTTGCCAATCAAATGCCGACTAATAACGCTCTTTAGACCTTCAATCTTTTCCCCTTCCCCATTTTGGGTTTCGGTCAAAGCTCGAGCACCAGTAATAACTTCACCGTCTAAGATGCTGGTAGGAGCGCCATAGACCGCAATCATGCGGATGGCCTGAACTGACTGAGCAATCTTAGCTTGATTATCAGAATTATTCAAGCAGGTAGCAAATTTAGTCCCATTTAAGCCCAATTCCTTAGCGCCGTCAACAAGAGCCTCATTGGTCGATGGTTTTTTCTCAAAGATAAAACTTCTTAGTTCATTATATTTATCTTCTTCTCCGGCACAGACGACAGCGGTTTGATAGGACAAAGCTAGAGTATTATCAGATTCAAAATAAGGGCGGACATAAACCGCTAATTTACCGGCAAAATCTTTGGCTACTTGTTTTAAAATAGCGTCATAACTCAAACTAAAGGGGTTAGTCAAGTCTTCGTAAACCACCATCTTCAGCGTAGCTAACTTATCACCGAATAATAATTGGTCAGCCTCAGAAATAGCTGGAACACTGGTATTAGTCTTAGCACTAGCCCCATTAACCGCCAGATTATTACTCTCCAGCAAGACATTGCTTTCATCAGGTACTTGAACACTCACTTTATTACTAACATTATTTTGTTTGCTAACCAGCAAAACGACGGTAGTTATAATAGCGACCACAAAGATAGCTAAAAGAATTGTTTGACGTTTCATATTTTTTAATTATTATTTAGATTATTAACTAAATTTTCGCTTTGTTTTTGTGCCACTCGGTCGCCTGTTCAAAATTATGGGCCACCTGGAAGACCTTAGCTTCTTGCCTCTTGGCACCCACAATCTGTAGCCCCAAAGGCAAACCTTTGATAAAGCCAGCGGGAATGGAAATAGCCGGCAAACCAGCCAGACTAGGACCAGAAACAAAAGTATCCTCTAAATACATTTGGAGCGGATCTTGATCCTGTCCCCCAATTTTGAAAGCGGTATGGGGTGAGGTTGGAGTCAGGATGACATCAAATTTTTCCAAAGTTTCATTTAGTTCATCACTGATCAACATCCTGACTGACTGCGCTTTTTTATAGTAGGCATCAAAATAGCCAGCCGACAAAGCATAGGTGCCGAGCATAATGCGACGCTTCACCTCCGGTCCGAAGCCTTCACCGCGATTCTGAAGATAGATTTCATTCAAAGATTCACCCACTTTTACCTTAGACCGATGGCCATAACGAAAACCATCTAAACGAGCTAAGTTAGAACTGATCTCAGAAGGGGTAATAATATAATAGACCGGGATGCTATACTTGGTATGAGGTAAACTAATTTCTCTGACTTGAGCTCCCAACTTTTTTAATTCGGAAATAGCTTTATCCATAACTTCCCTCACGGCCGGAGACAAATCACTACCAAAACATTCTTGCGGTAGCGCTATCTTCAAACCTTTCAGGTTATGAGAAATATTTTTGGTATAATTATCAACTTTATCTGGGCTCGAAGTCGAATCATATTCATCAACTCCAGCAATAACTCCCAAGACCAAAGCGGCATCTTCTACGTTTTTAGTAATGGGGCCCACCACATCAGTCGATGAAGTCATCGACATCAGCCCATGACGTGACACGCGGCCATAACTAGGTTTAAAACCTACCACAGAACAGAAGCTAGCAGGCTGACGAATTGATCCGCCAGTATCGCTACCGAGAGCAAAAAGACAAAAATCAGCCGCGAGGGCGGCAGCCGAACCGCCCGATGACCCACCCGGAACACGCTTAATATCCCAAGGATTTTTAGTGGTAAAAAAAGCCGAATTCTCCGTCGAAGCGCCGTGAGCAAATTCATCCAAATTGGTTTTGCCCAAAAGGATAGCCCCAGCCGCTTCTAATCTAGCAATTACCGTCGCATTATATGGTGCGACATAATTTTCTAACATTTTAGAAGCGGCCGTCGTCTTAATACCTTTAGTCAACAAGTTATCCTTGGCCAAATATGGAATACCCAAAAGGATTCCCTTCTCCCCTTTAGCTATCCGAGCGTCAGCTTCGTGCGCTGCAGCTAGAGCTGACTTTTCACAGAGAGTAATCAGCGCTTTCAAAGTCTTGTCAGTCGTCTTAATGCGCTTCAAACAAGCCGTCGTGAGTTGCACGGCGCTAATGGTTTTATCATCTAAAAGCTTACGAGCAGCTTTAATTGTCAGTTCATTTAAATTCATAATTTTATTCTAAAACTCGGGGCACCTTAATCTGCTCATCCTTCATTTCCATCGCTTGTTCGAGCGCAATCTGGCGACCATCATCTTCCCAGGCCACAGCCTCATCAGCTCTCCAAACGTTATAGTTTTTACCCAGTCTATTTTTAGCATCTACTCCGCTAGTGTCAACTGTTGTTAATTGATCAATGTAGCTTAAAACCGCACTCAGCTGCTTGCCATAGTGCTTTAGTTCGCTCGCGCTCAAACCCAACTTAGATAGCGCAGCCACGTGTTTAATTTCAGCGATATCCAGACTCATAGTTATTTAATCAGATTAATAAATTCGGTTTCGTTTAAGATCTTTATCCCTAATTCTTTCGCTTTGTCATATTTACTCCCGGGATCGTCGCCAGCTACAACATAATCAGTTAGCCGACTGACCGATTCGGAAATCTTACCTCCCAATGCTCTAATTTTATCTTTTGCTTCATCCCTTGTCAAACTGGTCAAAGACCCGGTAAGTACAAAACTCTTGGTAAAAATAGTATTATTTTTGGCGCTCACTTTCGGCAAAACTATTTTCAAAGTGATCCCTAAACTCTCCATTTTATGTAATAGTTTCTCACTGTGCTCATCATGCCACCAATCATAAATTGATTGAGACACTACCGGACCGAAATCAGCCACTTCGGATAATTCCTCCGCTGACAAGCGACTAATAATTCGACTTAGCTCTGAAACACTGAGCGTCTTGCCCTTCTCTAATCTTCGACTAATAACCAAAGCAGCCAAGGCTCTGGCCGACTCTTCGCCGATATGTAGAATTCCTAAAGAATATAAAAAGCGACCCAGTTCAATCTCTTTTCTCTCCGAAATAGCTTGAATCAAATTATCTGCTGACTTCTCGGCAAACCTTTCCAGATTGTCTAAGTCACTTTTTCGGAGGGCGTACAGATCAGCCGCATCCTTAATCAAGCCGACGTTAAAAAGCTGTTCAATAATCTTCGGCCCCAAGCCATCAATATCCATCGCCCCCTTGCTGACGAAATGCTCTAGACCTCGAAGGGCTACGGCGTAACATTTTTTATTAGTACAACGATAGGCGACTTCCCCCTCTACCTGACGCACTGGGCTTTCACAAATCGGACAAACCTGGGGCGCGGTAACTTTTTTTTCTCTGCCGCTACGCAGATTAGGCAAAACCTTAACCACTTTCGGGATCACATCGCCCGCTCTTTCAATTACCACAGTATCACCAATTTTGAGTCCCAAGCGATCAATCTCATCCATGTTATGCAAAGTAGCCCGAGAAATTGTAGCACCGCCAACAGAAACTGGAGTCAAAACGGCAGTGGGAGTCAGAGTTCCGGTGCGACCAACCTGCCAGATAATATCATTAATCTGGGTGACTGCTTGTTCCGCCGCAAATTTATAGGCCATGGCATAACGTGGCGCTTTACCGACAATACCTAGTTTATCCCACAAATCTAATTGATTAATCTTGACCACGACGCCATCAATATTATAGTCCAATTGGTCACGGTGTTTTTCCCAATGGTGATGAAAAGCAAAAACTTCTTTAAGGTCCGTACAAATCTTATTATATTTAACCGTCTTAAATCCCCACGACTTACAAATGCTATCAGCCTCCAAGCGACTCTGAGCGGGAGCGATTAAGTCATATTCATAGAAATCCAAATGACGACTAGAGGTTACTTTAGAATCCAATTGTCGAATCGAACCGGCCGCCGCATTTCTAGTGTTAGCCAAAAGCGGTTTACCCTCCTTAGCATATCTTTTGTTTAACTTTTCCAAAACTGATTTATGCATAATAGCTTCGCCTCGGACTTCAATAATTCCCGGGATAGCTGCTTTTAATTTCAAAGGAATACTATCAATCGTTTTAATATTTTGCGTTACTTCCTCACCAATCTTACCATCACCTCGAGTAGCACCTTCAATCAAAACTCCATTTTCATATTTGAGAGTAATGGCCAGACCGTCTAATTTAAGTTCACAATAATATTCTACTTTAGGCAGCCGCAAACCAATTGAGGCCGCATAATTTTTATACCTCTCTTCCCAGTCAATAATATCAGTTTCGGAGAAAGCGTCGAACAAAGAGATCATTGGCTTAGAATGCTCCACTTTTTTGAATTTAGCCAGTGGCTTCCCGCCCACTCGTTGGGTCGGAGAATCGGCCGTCACTAAATCCGGAAATGATTGCTCCAGCACAAAAAGTTCGTGTTTCAAGCCATCTAAGGCCGCCTCACTGAGCGTAATTTTATCTAGGACATGATAGTTATAGCGGTGAATATCAATTTCCTGCTTTAACTTGGTAATCCGGTTTTTAGCTTCACTTTTAGTCATAGATTAAAGGTTGATATTATATTTTTTGCTCAAATACTCTTCCACAGCTATTCTCTGGGTATCGCTCAAAGCTTCGTTATAAACTAAAATCTCAGCAATGTCGCCTTCAAATGGCCATCTTGGGTCACCATTATCCTCCAGGGCACCGATCTGAGAAAAAGTTAGAGGTGAAGCCGTCCCGGTATAATTATAGCTCGGCTCAACTCCATTTTTATATAACTTGTTTTTATAATGAGTTACTATTCCCCAATTAGTTAACGGCACATCATCAGCATTGACAGCACCGCCGGCATAAACACCATAATTATAATTTGGATCACTGAAATTGCTGCCGCCGCCGAATACTCCTTGAGCATTACCCCCCAGATAATAATACAAAGGATTGGCTGGGGCGGGATCAGTAAATTTATAGACTGCAAAAATGGTATAGTCCCTCAGGTCGACTGGCGCTGTTAAATTTAAATAAGTCGGAGCATCTTTAAAAAAACGCAGCACTGGCTTACCGTTTAAGGCATTCTTAATTAGTTTTGGTTGATTAGCTGCAGTGACTTGACCAGCATCATTAGTCTCAGAACTAGCATCGCCCCAGGCAGTTACAAAAATATCTTTGGAGGAGGCGAAAGCAATTAAATTGCCATCGGCTTTCAGAAATAAAATTAGACTGTTTAAATATGGTAAATTATCGACGGTAATAACATCTTGGCTATTTTTCAAAATTCCAGTCGAGGTGGCGAATAATAGATTATTAGCGTCATAGCAACTAATTTCCACGTTGGCCCGACTGCGCCCCACAGTAATACTAGTATTACCGGCAGTACAGGCGCCTTTTTTCATAAGCTTAGCATATTCTGCTCCAGACTCGGCTGCCAATCGAGCCTGAGTGGCCTGCTGATAGACATCGGTATTTTTAGTATTAAAAAATGACAAAAATCCAGCGCCAAAAGCGGCCACAAAAACCCCCGTTAGAATCAACAAAGATATCAACAGAGCACTACCAGGCAGTTTTTTAGGGATAGTTTTCATATTAATTAGCATACCAACCAGAATTAATACTGGTTTGAATATTTAAAGCCGGCAGATTGAGATTAACTTTTGACTTCACCGTGAGATTCATAGTAACCAGTGGTTGAATATTACTTTCATCGGCCACCACAAAACTCAAATTATCAATATCAATCTTGTTAGAACTCAAATAATAAGAATCATCATTTCTTTGCAAAACTAAACGATTAACACCGTCAGCGTCAAATTTAGAATAATACCTAACGCAATCACCTAAATTATTCTGGAAGTATAAAGCACCGTGCGTGACTACATAAGTTGAGCTAGTAGCAATGATATCGTCACAGAGAGCGGCTGCCGTAGTATTCTTTTGAGCTCCCCGAGCTTCTCGAGTAAAAACCTCCAAAAAGTATTTAGCATCATCCTGCAGAGAGGTTTCGGAAAAATTCTTCACCTGAGAGCTAATAACCGACTGAAAAATCTGGGTTGCCGCTAAAATAATTACCGCAAAGATAGCCACCGAGACGATGACTTCCAGCAAAGTAAAGGCTGATTGTTTAGTATTTCCAACCATAAAGAATTGAATTTAACTCTACTTGATAAGTTTGACCCTGGTCCATCCACTCTACCAGAGACGTAATGGCCGAAGAACTGGCATTAATGGGATCAATGGTAATCATCCGACTAAACATACTGTCCGGAGAACTAGTGTTATGGAGATAGAACCCCGGGTTAGCTCCAGCCGACAATTGTAGTTTAGCTTCAGCGATATTAGAAACCACTACTGGTTCAAACGTGGCATAATCTACCCGATATTTATTAGAGCCCGACTCGCCTTCAATATATCTATTCCAAGCTATTGGAGTACTAGTAGTATTTTGGATAAAATTAGTGTCCCGCACATTTTTTACCAATTCCAAACCTTCTTCGGCGAGATGATAGGCGACTAAACTATTTTTATTTAAATTTTGGGCGCGAACACTATCGACTGTTACCGACAAAATACTAACCAAGCCGATGGAAACAATAAAGAGCACCACTACTGTTTCCAGAAGTGAGAAGGCTGATTTATCTTTACTATTATTTATAAGCTTCATAGGTTAGAAGAGATTAATCCAACAGCATTAATAGTTACCGTTTTAGTAGCACCAGTATTAGCATCCTCCAAGGTGACTTCGACTGGCAACATAAACTGCAAATTATTATTATTTAAATAAGTTTTCAAAACTCCATTATCATAATAAAAAGTGATGTAGACCTTATTATAAGAAGAAGAAGCCCCCTCCAACTTGATACTGGAGATAACCACTCCTTCGGGCAAAGAAATTGTCTTACCGCCTTTCAGGGTTATCGATTCCGTAGCCCCGTTATAGATGTGATTATTATTTAAATCAGCAAACAAAACATAGGACGAACTAGCTGTTGTTAAACTTATTCCCCAACTTCCGGGAACATCAGAACCGTAACTAACGTTAGCTGCCCCCTTAGTTTGAGCCAATCTTAAATCTCGCATTAGAGCTGAAGTGGCATTAAGTAACTGTGATTGAGATTCACCCCCATAATAATTAGCCAAAAAAACACCAGTTATCAGGGCAATAATGGAAACGGTAATAATTAGTTCTATCAGAGTAAAACCGACTTTTTTCATATTTATATTATATCATAAAAGACGTAAAAAATCCTCACCCCAAGCAATCATTTTCAGCCGTTTTGACTCAGTATTGTCATCATATCCAATTAAATGCAGCAGACCATGGACTAGAATAAAAATCAACTCCGACTCCCAGCTTTTGCTAAGCTCTTTAGCCTGTCTTTTGATTACTTGAATATCAATAATAATTTCGTTGAGCTCCGTAAAAGACAAGACATCAGTTGGCTTGTCGTAACCCCGGTAGGTATAATTCAATTCCCGCATTTTACTATCGCCAATAATAGCCACGGAAACTGAAAAGTCTTTTAGCTTATAGGCTAAAATAAATTTCTCGATAATCCGCCTTAGTTTAAGTGCTGGAATTTTAACCTTAGTAGTATTGTTGATTTCGATCATAGCACTTTTTTGAGGCCCCGCCGCATCAGGCGCAGCATTTTATAAACAAAATACCAAAATGGTTGTAGCACCAAATCAAAAGTGCCGGCATAATTTATCTCTGTGCCCCCAAAACCTTCCTTAAAGCGAGTTACCCCCGGCCACTTCTGGGCGTCAATGCCATAGAAATCATAGTATTTAAAACCACCTTCCTTGGCTTGTCTAATCGCTTCCCACTGTAGTAGATAGGGGGCCATGGTATTTCTAAACTCATTGGATGAAGCACCGTGCATATAAATTGCGGTTGGCTTACAAAAGCAAAATAAACCAGCAGCGATTACCTGTCCTTTGTATTCGGCTAAAATTAATTTGATAAACCCAGGATCAAAATCAGCCATTGTCCGATAATAGGCAGCCTCGTGCGCAAAAAAATTATCCCGCTCCGTAGTCTGGCTCATCAGATGCAAAAAATCATCAATCCGACTATTATCAGTTTTTATCACCACACCCTTCTTAGTGGCCAAACGAATATTATACCGAGTTTTTTGATGCATGCTGGCAAGTAAATCATCCTCGCTTTTAGTTAAATCTAAAATAATAGTTTTAGCTGGTTGAATTGGAATAGTTTTAATTCCTCTTCCCGTCCAATCAGCAGCGTTGGGCTCAAATCGAACAAACACTGCCGTCTGATCTTTCTTTAATAATTCTAAATCTCCTGCTTCAATCCGAGGCCCGTATAAATAATGTTTACGAAGAAACAGAGGCTTTTGCAGAAAAAAAGACCGTCCGATTTTGGTAACTGAACGATGACTCTTATTTTGCAGATCAGCCCAGGCTGAGGATTGCAAAAATGAAGGCTCAGATTGGAATTTAGTGGCTAATTCATTCATAATGTTATTATATCATATTTATAAATAAAAAGGAGGAACAAAAAAGCTCCCAGAAAATCAAGGAGCTTTTTAAGTGACTTAAGTCAAAATACTACTCAGGGATATACAAAGAGGCATTGGTAGCAGTGTGTAAAACTCGGCCTGGAATAGCGCCGACATTACCCTCTAAACAATACTCTAAAGTATAGGTAGAACCAGTAGTGTCAGCATCGTAAGTATAATTAGATCCACCACAACCGGTAACACCGGGAACATTAGGAGTTGGTGAACTTGGAAGCACTTGCATATAGGTTGAAGTACCAGTAGTCGAAGTACTAGTGATAGAACCGCCCACAGTCAAAGCGTCTGGATAAGCCTGTTTGTCATTGAAGTATAATTCCAAGGCAGTCTGAATTTGTTTAATATCAGCTACTCGTTTAGCGTCACGAGACTTGGCCCGGGCGTTATTCAAGGCTAAAACTGATAGAGTGGCCAACAAACCAATAATGGCAATAACCACTAACAACTCGATTAAAGTAAAAGCTTTTTTATTTTTCATAATTCACCCCCCATCATTACTCTTGGTTGTTAATTTAATCCTAGAAATTAACCCAACAAACGCAAAAAGTATTAATTATATAAATAATTTCTATGTCACTAATATTATAACACAACTAGAAACTGGTAGCAACATTATACATTGGTAAAATAATGGCTGCCACCATAATACCAACTCCGACAGCCAGAATCATCATAATTAAAGGCTCTAAAATAACTCCCAAATTATTCAATTTAGCCGCCAACTCGCGGCCATAAAAAACACTGATTTTTTCCAAAACGGCATCCAAATTACCGGTTTTTTCGCCAATAACCATCATTTGTGGCACCATTTTGGGAATATCCCGACTGGCGATAAAGACTGAAGAAACTGAACTACCTTCATTAACCTGCTCGATAGTATTGGTAATTAGTTTTTGATAAACTTTATTACGAACAATATCACCGCTAATTTCTAAACTCTTGGTAATACTAACACCACCTCGGAGTAAGGTGCTGAAAGCTCGACAAAAACGAATTAGATAAACTAAACGAAACAGCTTGCCAATTACGGGAACATGCAACTTAAAATAATCCACTCGCATCCGACCAAATTCTGATTTTACAAACAATCTGAAGGCAATAAAGAAGGCGGCCATGAAAATAAG
>PFAQ01000023.1 GCA_002778645.1 Candidatus Falkowbacteria bacterium CG10_big_fil_rev_8_21_14_0_10_39_9 | reverse complement strand
ATGTGTGTACCTAAAACACAGGTTTTAATTTAATTTTACCCCTATTTTATAGACCCTTTATAAGACTATGGTTATAATTACCTCATGAAAACCAAGCCAATTATAACCACAATCATATTATTAGCCCTTTCAGCCCTAACTCTTAAATACACTACTCAGGCCCCTCTTCTAGGGCTGGAGATTAACTTTCTGGATGTGGGCCAAGGTGATGCGATATTAATCAGAAACAGCGGCGGCAAAACCATCCTAATCGACGGTGGACCAGACGGGCTAGTGTTGGAAAAGATTGGTCGGATTTTGCCCTACACCGACCGCACCATCGACGTCCTGATTCTGACCCATCCCCACGCTGATCATCTAGTGGGGCTCTTGGCCATTCTAGAAAGCTACCGAGTAGAGACTGTTATCTACACTGGGGTTAATTATAACGACCCGGGATATCGCTATTTTCAGGAAATAATCAAGCAAAAAGTGCCCCATATAGTTTTAGCCGAAACTCCGATAGAACTAGACCTAAATGATGATTGTCGATTAAATACTCTCTTCCCTCTTGTCAGTTTAGCCGGACAAGATTTCAAAAATATTAACAACAGCTCCATTGTTACCAGGCTCAATTGCGGTAACAAGAATATTTTGCTCATGGGTGATGCTGAAAAAGAGGTTGAGACAGAATTAATGGATAATTACCCCAACCTAAAAACCTCCGTCCTTAAATTAGGCCACCATGGCTCCAAGACTGCTAGTAGCCAGGAATTCTTAGACGAGACGAGTCCAGGACTGGCTGTGATTCTAGTTGGGAAGGACAATAAGTACAACTTGCCCTCGCCGGAAGTTATAGATGAGTTGCAAGAATTAAACCTTAAAGTTATCCGCACCGACCAGGACGGCGGGCTCAAAATGTGGCTGACAAAGACCAGTTTAAGCTACCAAAAGTCCCAGTTTTAAAGGGTTTTGGCTGATATTAGCCACAACTTAAAATCTGTGGATAAACTGTGTATTGACAAACCTTTTTTTATATGATATAGTTATAAGTTGTTAACAATGAGAGTAGAAAAAAGGTCACTTGTAACGGGTCAGGCACGACAAGCATGGGATTTTTTTCCACGGTTTTAGGGCTCACGCTCACGAATTCGTAGAAAAAAACTTTCTTGCCTATCCCGTTTTAACTGATCTTTTTTTGTAAAAAAATAATACCTTAATAATAACTCCCAACAAAATAAGTAAACGGTTTAATAATTTATTTTCAAAATTAAGCCATCTGAATTTATCGCTATTAGCTTGTTACCATCAGAAGATAAGGCAATAAATTTTCTAGCATAAGACCCCATAGTTGGCTCACTAAGCCAGGTCGTTCCACTGTCAGACGAAGTAAACTAAGCCGTCAATTTCGGCCAAGGCCAACCTAGAACCATTAGCCGAAACCTTAACTAAATACCAGGAATGTAGATCGACAGTGACGGCTTTATATTCCCATGTTGCACCATAATCAGTAGATATTAATGGATTTGACCAATATCCCACAGCAACTGTTATTATTTTACTGCCATTAGCAGACGAACATATATCTCCCAGAAAGGAAGTGCTGAATACTCTTGGCCAAGTGTCCCCGGCGTCGCTACTAGCCTTTATACTCCCGAACATCTCATTTGAGCCTATTACTAAATTATTACCATCGGCCGAAGAAGCCATTACCCAATAAGAAGCCCCCGAGGAGATCCGTTCCAACCAGGTAGAACCAAAATCATCTGAGGTATAAACATAGCCACCGGCGACAGTCGCCGCTAATTTACCGCCATTAGATGACGACACAATATTTCTCCAATCTTTAGCCCCCGAGCCTAGTTGTTCTTTTCAAGTAACACCAGAATCAACCGAAGTATAAATATTATTATTACGTGAAGCTAAAGCCAAATTATTAAGGTCAGAAGAGGCCGCTAGTTTCAAGGAGCTAAGGCCGGCCGGAATGGCAACTCCCCGAGCCCAAGTTTCACCGCTATCGCCAGAACTATAAAAGTAACCATCAGCGCTATTAACTGCAAACATTTTGCTGAGGTCAGAAGAGGCTACTATTGGATTTAGGCTAGCTCTAATATCTGCCTGTGGCTGATCATAGACGCAGGAGCTGTCTTCACAATTATAACCAATCTGACAAACCGGATTGCAAGATTCTATACCAGAACAGTTAACATCAATGATTCCTCCGGGGGTTAAACACTTAGGACCAGAATTCAGGGTGCCAGTATTACCTCCTAAACAAAAAGAGATGGCATAAGAAGCGCCAGCTTCAGTGGGAGTGTAGCTAATTGTATTTTGGTTGTTAGTACAAGTACCATCAGCTGGACCTACGGCCGCTGGAATAATCTGCATATATGTAGAGGTAGACTCAGTAGTGGTAGAATAGATTTGACCGGTAGCCCATTCTTCAGCTGTCGGATATCTATTCTTGTCATTGAAGAATAATTCTAAGGCCGTTTGCACCTGTTTCATGTCCCCAACACGCTTGGCATCCCGTGATTTAGCTCGAGCATTTGATAGGGCTAAAACTGAAATAGTTGCCAAGATGCCAATAATGGCAATGACGACCAGAAGTTCAATGAGGGTAAAAGCTTTTTTAGATTTCATAGAATTAATGTAGCTAAATTATATTTTATGGCTGCGCCGGGGTTGACGTTGAAATTGTTGTACTGCTAACTATCGCGGAGGATAATTTGGTCACACCAATTAAACAGACCTCCTGCCAAGGAACATAATGAGAAGAAAAGCGCTTCTCTTCTATCTTCTCATCAGCCGTTCCAGGATTATAGACGACAGTGTAATCAAAGTAAGCATCAGCGCCGTTGTGAGCCTTCTCGGTGCATTTCTTTTGACCCGGAGCTAGATCGGTAGTCTCGACAATCTTAGTCGAAGCTGGCCTAACAATATTATAGACCACGGGCTTACTCACAGTTATTTTTCTAGTATCTTTCAGCCCCCAAAAATCAAAATAAAAATCATTACCTTCAATCCGAGCCTGAATCAAAACATAGCTACCAGTATCGTTTAAAAAGCGAACATCGGGATTGGGAATATAAACAGCAGCGTCCATACCGGCTGGCTCGTAATAAGCGACGCGATAAGAATGGTTGCGGCGAGCGGTAATGGGCAAGCCGGAGTTCAAGGCAGCGCGAAAAACCGTGGTACCCACCTGACACAGACCACCGCCATATTCTGGGATAGTTTTATTCTCCTTAATAACTAACTCTGGTAAATAACCAGTTCGAGCCTCTACCTCTCCTAAAGTTTTAACTAAAGAGAACTCTTCTCCCGGCTTAAGTAATAAGCCGTTAACCGCAGCGGCGCCCACCGCAATATTATGGCGACGATTCTTGGGCGAACCAGCAAAATTAGAATGACCAGTACCAATAATTTCTTTAATCCCTAAATTATTAATATCTTCAGTGGCGATTTTTTCATCCGTTACAACATCAACCACGAGAGCCACCGAACTGGTAGCTCGGCTAACCAAATGATCTTTCATCGCCTGAATCGATTCTGAAATATTTAATTTCAAACCATCAGCGCTGACCTGAAAATTATCCACCTTACCATCCTTCACCTCAAACCGAGCCTTAGTTGGCTCTTTATCTACTTTAGGAGCGATCTCTGTCTCTAAAAATTTAGTGGCTAAATCACTTGAAATATTAACCTGAACCCTTTCATTCTTTTCTAGACCTAAAAGTGAGGCTAGTTTAATTTTATTAATTTCAAACTTAAAAGCCGGAACCGAAGAGCTGGCTTGATAGGATAAGTTTATTGGGGCTAAAGCCAAAAGGCTCTCAGCCTCAGATCGAAAATTACCAACATCGCTCTTTAGAATAGTAGCCGACTCAACCTTGGATATTAAAGTAATTGGTTTAATTTCGCCACTAGCCAAATTATTCTTCAAACTATTAATGGCTTGGTCATAATCAATGGTTTCTCCGTTGACGGCTTCATTAACACTAAACGCAAAAGTGCCGGAGTTAACTATTAATTCCGCATTCTTAACCGGAATTTCTAAATCACCAAATTTAGTTTTCAGCTCACTTCTAATTCCCTCCTCATTCAGACGATAGACAAAATCAATCTGTTTAGAATTAAATCTTAATTTAATCTGACCCCAAAGGTTAACCCAGAAATTCTCGGACCGGCCAACATTATAAGCATTTTTAGTGGTAACACTAGGATCGAAATCCCAAATAAAAGCCGAAAGGTCAATATCAAAAGATGATTTGGTAGCTGCAATGCCGACTGTTTTATTCTTATAAACAAAAGATAATTCCTGGCTGATTAAACTATCGCTTTTCCCCTTAACCAATTTCTCGGCATCAGTAAACGACAGACCACCTAATTTCAAAGAATCGACTTTGACCCCCGGATAGATCTTGTTGTCATAGACCTTGGCATAAACCAAATAGGCCCCTAAGATGAGGGCCATGAAAGCAGAAACAATAGCTAGCAATAAAAACCAAGTACGTTTAGAGCGAAGAGGTATCATGAGATTTAAGAAATTTTTAAAATTTCATTTAAAATATTTTTAGCTAATTGGGGTTCATCACTAATTAAATCTTTCTGTTTATAAATATTAAAATAGACGCTAGAACCTAAAATCAAATCGGCTGGTAATTTAACCTGGGGCCAAACCACCACTTCTCCCGACTCATCTTTGAGGATGACTTGATCGTCTTCAAAACCGAAAACGACAAAACGATATACCATATTATTCTTTAACAGTAACTTTTATATTTTTGGCGGCCCCCGCTCTTTCTAAAATGACCGTTAAAACGCCATTTTCGAGAAAGGCCTGAATCTTTTTGGAATCCACTTCATGGGGCAAGACCAAAGAGCGCGAAAAAGCCCCCCAATAACATTCCCGACAAACATACTCTGAGTCTTCATATTCCTTCTCTTCCTCCCTCTTACCCTTGATCGTCAACAGATCGTTATGAAGAGAGATGTTTAAATCCTCCGGTTTAACCCCGGCCATCGCCGCTTTGACAATAACCTGCTTGTCGCTCGAACAAACATCCACCAAAAGCTGACCTTCGCTGGCAGAATCATCCAGCCAGTGATCAGTCAAATCCGAAAAACTGCTCGGTGCAATCTGATATTTTTGTTTGTCTGTTTTCGAAAAGATATTAAACATATGATTTAAAATGATAAAGGTGTGGGCCCGACTGGATTCGAACCAGTGACCTCTACAATGTCAATGTAGCGCTCTAACCAACTGAGCTACGAGCCCTCTAATTTAAAATACTAATAATAATTTAGCAACAATATGGGAAAAAGTAAATAAGGATAAATCATCCCAAAAAAATTAGAAAAACCCCAATATTAGCCAACTTTACAAAGCAAAATAACTATGCTAAGGTTATTTTGTTATCCCTTAATAATTAATTAAAGCTTTTAGGAAAGTTGTGGTTGCTCCAGTTGTCATAAATCCAAAAAATTAACTCGTCAAATACCAAAAATCTCATAAAATATTATCATTGAGCCCCAGGCAAAACTCTTTTGCGCTGAACCAACTCAATCGTTTAGAGATTGCCCCACTTCCTAAAATCTAATCATAAAAATATGCAATATGCTTTGTATATTGTTATTTTGGCTGCTGGCTTTACTGTCGGCTATTTTGTCAATCGCAAACGTTCTGCCCTTAAAATCGGTACCGCCGAGAGTAAAGCGGAAAGAATTCTAGGCGACGCCAAGGCTAAATACAAAAAGACTGAGTTAGAAGCCCAAGAAAAAGCCCTTAAAATCATTAACGAAGCCAAGCGCGAAGAAAACGAACGCCGCAAGGAAATTAATTCATTACAACAACGCCTAGAACAACGCGAAACTGCTTTCTCCCAAAAATTATTAGACCTCCAGGAAAAACAACAGAAGTTATATGACAAGGTTAATGAGGTTCAAGAAATCAAAGAGAAGATCAAAGAGATTAAGGAAGAACAATTAGCTAAATTAGAAAAGATTTCTCAATTAAACAAAGGCGAAGCTAAAGACGTTTTATTAAAAAATGTTGAAAGCCAATACCAGGATGACATCATTGCTCACATCAACAAACTGCAATTAGAAAATGATGATGCTTTTGACGAGAAAGCTAAAAACCTGATTGCCAATGCCATGCAACGATTGGTTTCAACCTATACTCCAGAACTTTCCACTACTACCGTTGACCTGCCAAGCGACGAAATGAAGGGTCGCATCATTGGTCGTGAGGGTCGCAATATCAAATCAATTGAACAGATGACTGGCGTCGAAATTATCGTTGATGATACTCCAAACGCTATTACTATTTCTGGTTTTTCCTTGATTCGTCGTCATATTGCTAAGAAAGCCTTAGACTACTTAATCAAAGATGGCCGCATCCACCCTACCAAGATTGAAGATGCGGTAGAGAGCGCCAAAAAGGATATCGCCATTGATATCAAGAAGGCCGGTGAAGAAGCCATGTATGACGTCGGTGTCGCTGGTTTTGATCCAAAATTAGTCCAAATTCTAGGTCGTTTGAAATACCGCACCAGCTATGGTCAGAATGCTCTGAGACACTCGATTGAAGTGGCTCACTTGTCCGCCATGTTAGCGGAAGAACTAGGAGCTGATGTGACTATTGCCAAAAAGGGTGGCTTACTGCATGATATCGGTAAGGCTGTGGATCACGAGATCCAAGGTAACCACAATGAGATTGGTCGGGACATTGCTAAGAAGTTCAACCTACCAGCTGAAATTATTGCGCCAATTGAAACTCACCACGACGATCATCCTTCAACTTTGATTGCGGTGATTGTCAAAGTAGCCGATGCTATCTCCTCAGCTCGTCCTGGAGCTCGATCTGATACCAGAGAAAACTACTTACAACGTTTAGAAGAATTGGAAAAGATTGCTCTGTCATTTGAAGGTGTCGAAAAGACTTATGCTATTCAAGCCGGTCGTGAAGTTCGAATCTTTGTCCAATCAGATATTATCGATGATTTAAAATCACATAACCTGGCCCGAGAAATTG
The DNA here is from genome assembly GCA_002778645.1 of Candidatus Falkowbacteria bacterium CG10_big_fil_rev_8_21_14_0_10_39_9. Taxonomy (GTDB): domain Bacteria; phylum Patescibacteriota; class Patescibacteriia; order Patescibacteriales; family UBA12465; genus CG1-02-41-21. Next base: position 4,100 of record PFAQ01000023.1, on the reverse strand, counting down.
CTGACAAGATTGAACGAGAGTTGAAATACCCGGGTGAAATCAAGGTCAATGTCATTCGCGAAACTCGCGTCATCGAATTTGCTAGATAATCAATAATTATATGAACAAAGCTAAATTAATTGAAATCTTGGCGGAAAAAACCAACCAAAAGTTAAGCAAAGAAGGCGACAAGATTGGTAAAAGACAATCTGAATCCATGCTTGAGGCTTTAGCCGAAATTATCATTGATGAACTGAAGAATAATCGCGATGTAACCATTACTGGATTTGGGACTTTCTCCTCCATGACCCGTTATGCTCGAGGTGGTGTTAACCCTCGTAAACCAGATGAGAGAATTACTATCCCGGCCGTTAAAGTCGCCAAGTTTAGAACTGGTAAGAATCTGAAAGAAGCCTTAAAAAGTTAATATTTTCAAATAGCCTATTTAGTTAATAGGCTCATGGCATCCGTAGCGCAACTGGATAGAGCGTCTGGCTTCGGACCAGAAGGTTGCGGGTTCAAATCCTGCCGGGTGCACAAAAATGGGGTTTACAGACTTGATTTTTTTATTATTATATATAAAATAATGGCTGGGTAGCTCAGTTGGTTAGAGCGTAGCACTCATAACGCTAAGGTCGAGAGTTCGAGCCTCTCTCCAGCCACATACCCCATATATATAAACACGCGCTGTTAGCTCAGCTGGTAGAGCAGATCCCTCTTAAGGATAAGGTCGAAGGTTCGAATCCTTCACGGCGCACAAAACAAGAAACAGTCCAATTATAGGGCTGTTTTTTGTTATAAAGGAAAAAGGCCATTTAACCGAACTTGACACCGATTGATAAACGTGCTAAAACTAGACATTAGTCATAGGTCTTTAAAAAATAAGGTTAGATTGGGTTAATTGTTAAATTCATCTTTTTTAAGGTGAATTTGAGAATTAATTCAATTATAAATTAACTTTAATATTATATAAAATGGAAAAAATCGCACCAGATAAAATTTCTGAGTTTTTAGAAAATTCGGTTAATTTTTTAAATAGCAAATTAAATCATTTAGGCGACCAGGCAAATTTTAGCCTTTCAATTATTAACGAAAAGGAAAATCCCGACAAAAATTATCATGTAAAAGTTGGGAATCTCTATTTCAGAAAGTTTGGTAAAAGATATTGGGCGAAAAAGCTTGATGACATTGTTTCGCTTGGCGCCTCAGGGACAGATATTATAGCAGTTTTAACGCCCACAAATACAGGAACGGAATATGACCGCTTGTTAATTGCTAAAATTATCTTCAGAGTCAACGCTAAATTAAGAGGTGAAATGGATTTTATCCGTGAATATTGTGGCGATATTGTTATGAAAGAATTCATCATAGCTCAAAACAACATTGATTTTATGGGTAAGAAACATAGGCTTTGTGAAATAACATCAGACTGGGATAATGGGATAAAACTCATTGGGATGAGTATTATTGACTTTGATAAAAACCCTGATTTATTTATTAAAGACAGAATTTTACGTCATAAGTAAAATTAAATTTTTTTACTTAATTTCTGTTAATATGAGAAAAACTCTCCTAATTCTTGGCATAATTTTCTGTCTGCTAGCACCAATCTATTATTTTTTCTACAATGAATTAAAAATAGTTGGAATAGCGATTGAACACCATACCATCATCACGACATTGTTGATCTGTGCCGCAGTTCTCTGCTTCTTATTTCGCTGCCTAGCCAATACGGTTATCGAAGCAGCCCGGGATCTAAATAATCAACTATAACAAAAAGCCATCTAAAACAGATGGCTTTTTAATTTGTCTATGTAATATAATTAGTCTACTCCTCCAACTTTTTTGTCCCTTCTTCTGGCTTGACCTCCTCTACCTTTGGCGCATCATGTTTGATTATCTTTTTGAAAATATAATAAAGAAAAATGACAACAATCAACAAAGTAACCAAGGTGGAAAATGGTCGGCCCAGATTAAAGACTACGCCCCTAACAGAAAAAGATAATTGGCCCAACTCATTGCCTGGAATCAAAAGGTTCAACAGGGGAACAAAGATTCCGGACACTACTGCCTCGACGAAGTCTTTGGCGGCCTGAGCCACGATCACGCCCAGAGCCACGCCAATAACTGAATATTCCTTCAAGAAAGCTACCAAGCGATCGAAAAACCCTCCCACCTCACGATTGATGTGGTGGAGTGGTTTAATCTCTTTGATTCTTTCTATCCGGTCCTTCATATTATTTCTCTTCCTCGTTAGTTTCTATCTTCTCTTTGGATGGTGTAGCTTCTTCAATTTTATCTTGAGCTAAAACTTGCTTGCGGATATCAGCAATTAATTTTGGGGTGTCCTTCAAAAACTGCTTAGCATTTTCTCGGCCAGTACCCAACTTAATATCATTGTAGGTATAAGTAGCACCAGACTTCTTGATAATGCCTCGCTCGGAAGCTAAATCAAGCACATCACCGGCGACAGAGATACCTTCATTATACATAATATCAAACTCACAAGTCTTAAATGGAGCCGCCACTTTGTTTTTCACAATTTTAGCCTTAACTCTATTACCCAAAATCTTGTCGCCTTGTTTGATTTGGGCCGTTCGTCTCACTTCCACTCGAATAGAACAATAGAACTTGAGAGCATTACCACCAGTAGTGGTCTCCGGGCTACCAAAGAAAACTCCGATTTTGTTTCTAATCTGATTAATGAAAATCACAATCGTTTTAGTCTTGGAAACAATACCCGTCAGCTTTCTTAAAGCCTGGCTCATCAAACGAGCCTGGAGTCCCATGTGTTGGTCTCCCATGTCGCCTTCAATCTCTTTCTGAGGCACCAGGGCGGCCACACTGTCGATAACAATAACGTCCACAGCATTGGAGCGCACTAGGGTCTCAACGATCTCCAGGGCCTGCTCACCGGTATCTGGTTGGGAGATTAACATCTCCTTGATGTTGACACCAATCTTCTGGGCATAATCCGGGTCTAGGGCGTGTTCTGCGTCCACAAAGGCCGCAATGCCCCCTAATTTCTGGACTTCAGCCACGATGTGTTGAGCTAAAGTTGTTTTACCCGATGACTCTGGACCAAAGATCTCAATGATCCGACCCCGAGGTACACCGCCAATACCAAAGGCTAAGTCCAAAGACAAACAGCCGGTAGAAACAACATCGATATTGGTCTTGCGCACGTCACCAAACTTCATAATGGAACCCTCACCAAACTTTTCTTTGATTTGGGTCATCGCCGAAACAGCGGCCTTCATTCTCTTGCTACTGTCCTTAGATTCTTCCTCCACTGACTTGGCTTTTTTTTCTTTACTCATACTTGCTTGTTAGCAACTTGACCGAAACAGGCAGGCCACCGTCGCTATAAATTAAATAATCGATAATACTATTATATTACTCTCTAGTTAAAACAGGCTTAAACCAACTATAAATTAAAACTAAAGAAAATAACTAATTATTAATAGCACAGTTACCATCATCTAAAATACTAGTACTAGTGCCATTACAACAGGAAGGATTTTCTTGAGTGGCAATACAATCCGGGCCACTGGATGGTTTAAAACAATTTTGGAAAATATCTTTAACCCCTGATCCCGCCTGAGAAACATAATCGATGCTTTCACCAAACATGGAATGATTAATCTTAGCCCGGGTAATATCTGGCTGGCCATCAAGTGGGGAGAAATCTAGATTTTCACTAGTAGTCCAATATCCAGTTGGGGCGTTAGTAGTACTTCTTAAATTCAACAGCTTATGTTCCACGGTAGTGGAACCAATAGTCGACTTCAGGGAACCGCTCTTGAGCGAACTGCTCATAATTAATTTATTAAATTCAATAATTATTGGATCAGACAAACTAACATTGGAAGAGGCCATAGCTGGAAAAATACTGCGAACCTTTGGTGGCGTGGTATCAATTTGACTATTGATAAAGAAAGACCAGAGGTAGTTATCTTTAGAACTAACATTCTGCACATTTTCATCATAGAAACCAATGGGACCATCGGCATTCTTGTCCCGATTACCATCTAGGGCGTTAAAAGAGCTATCCATCACACCAATCATTGGAATGATTTTAGCTAGCGGATGATTTAATCCACTAGTATCGCGACAAGATT
>PFAQ01000026.1 GCA_002778645.1 Candidatus Falkowbacteria bacterium CG10_big_fil_rev_8_21_14_0_10_39_9 | reverse complement strand
AAGGTTTATTTAGACAATGCGGCCACCACTAAAATTGATCCCCGGGTTTTAACTAAAATGAAAACTTATTATCTGCGGCGTTATGGCAACGCTTCTTCGATTCATGCCCTCGGACAAGAAAATGATTTGTTAATTAAGGCTTGTAAATCTAGGATTGCTAAAATTATTCAATGTCCCGCTGACAATATTGTTTTTACCGCTTCCGCCACAGAAGCTAATAATTTTATTATCAAGGGCGTGATGCGCGCCAACCAAGCTCGCGGCAAGCATTTGATTATTTCAGCCATTGAACATCCTTGTGTCTTAAATTCCGCCAGCCAATTAGCCGATGAAGGCTATCAAGTGGATTATCTGCCGGTTGATGCTGATGGTTTAGTGAAACTAGAGGTCCTGGAAAAAATGATCAAGCCGGAAACCGTGTTGGTATCGGTGATGACGGTTAATAATGAAATCGGAGTCATCCAAGATATTGCCAAGATCTCAGAATTAGTTCATCGCCGGGGCGCTTATTTCCATACGGATGCCGTGCAGGCCGTGCCTTATCTAAATTTGAATGTCAAAGCGCTGAAGATTGATTTTATGAGTTTATCAGCCCATAAATTTTATGGACCGATCGGTGTTGGGTTGGCAGTGATTAATCCGGAGATTAAGATTGAACCGCTCATTGTCGGTGGTGGTCAGGAGAATGGTCTGCGTGCTGGGACCTATAATGTTCCCGGGATTGTCGGTCTAACCGAAGCTTTGGTTTTAAGTTATAAAGAGCGAGCCGCTTACCTGAAGCGAGTTAAAACTCTGCGGGATTATTTTTGGGCTAGAATCAAAAAAGAAATTCCCGAAGTTTATATCAACGGTTCTTTGCAGAAACGCACCCCCAATAATCTCAATGTTCGTTTCCGCCGCATTGAAGGTGAAGCTATCTTGATGGATCTGTCGTTTAAAGGAGTTTATGTTTCCACCGGTTCAGCTTGTTCGGCTCAGAATCTGAAAGTTTCTTCGACCCTGACAGCGATTGGACTGGACCCGAGCGATATGAATAGTAATATTCGTTTTTCCCTGGGGCATTATAATACTAAGACCGAAATTGATTATACTGTTAAATGTTTGAAAGAAACGGTTAAACGACTGCGCCAATTTACTCCCATCATTTAATAAAAAATTATAAATTAAATAAAAATATATGTCACTTAATTATACTAAGAAAACTATTAGTCATTTTCTTCACCCGCAGAATTTGGGAAACATCAAAGATGCTGATGCCCGGGCTAGCGTGGGGAATATGGTTTGCGGTGATCAATTAGCGTTTTCCATCAAGGTGAGGGATGGGATTATCAAAGATATTAAATTTTTGTCTTTTGGTTGTGCTTCTAATATCGCCACCGCTTCCGTTTTGACACAAAAAGTTAAGGGCGCCACTATTGAAAAAGCTAAGAATTTGGATTGGCAAAAGATTGTTAAAGAGTTGGGCGGTTTACCTAATCAAAAAGTTCATTGTTCAATTTTAGCCGTGGAAGGACTCAAGCAAGTAATTTCTGAATATGAAGCTGGTCATCCAACAGTTGAAGTTAAGGCTAAAAAAATTGTTAAAACCACTAAAGTAGTTAAGAAGACGATTAAGTCAAAAGTTAAAAAAACTAAATAATTAATTTTATGTTTACTCTACCTTCTTTACCTTTTGCACCAAGTGCCCTAGAACCTCATATTTCCGCGCGAACCTTAGAGTTCCATTATGGTAAGCATTATCAGGCTTATGTCGATAATCTTAACAAGCTAATTGCTGGAACCGAATTAGAAGCGAAGAGCTTGGAAGAGATTATTATTGTAACCTTTAATCAACCGGATAAGGCGGCTATTTTTAATAATGCTGCTCAGGCCTATAATCATAATTTTTATTGGCAAAGCCTCAGTTCTGATTCGAGTAAGCCTAGTTTGGAACTGGTGGCCATGATTAATACCAGCTTTGGAACCTGGGATGCTTTTGTAGAACAATTTACTACTTTGGCTCTTAGTCAATTCGGCAGTGGCTGGGCTTGGTTGATAATGGAGGAAGGGAAGTTGAAAATAATTAAGACGGCCAATGCTGATACTCCGATTGCTCATGGTCAAAAACCATTGTTGGTAGTGGATGTTTGGGAACATGCCTATTATCTGGATTATCAAAATCGTCGAGCCGATTATATTAAAAACATTTTAACCATTTTATTGAATTGGAATTTTGCTGAGAAAAATTTAGCTCTTTAAAGTCTATGACTAAACCTAAATATCAGAGTCCCTATTTTAAAATAAAACCAAAAACTAGAAGTCCTTACACTATAATTTATTTGGTGCGTCATTGTAATCCAGATTATAGTTCTGAGCATGTCGTCGGTGATTTTAATATGCCGCTTTCCCCGATTGGTTTAAAACAATGTGAATATTTAACGGCGCGCTTACTGGAGATGCAGATTGATAAAGTTTATAGCAGTGAACTCTTGCGCGCTCAAGAGTCGGTCAGGCCCTTTGCTAAGTTAACTGGTAAAAAAGTAATTGTTGATAATCGTTTGAATGAAATTGATTGGAAAGATTGGTATCGGGTTAAATATTTCAATATGAGTGAGACCACTCGAGCTAAGCGTTTTCAGCAGTATAAGAAGTTAGATCGCGATCTGGATAAGATGCAGACAGTTGGTCGGCGTTTGATCGCTGATATCTACAAGCATAATAAAGGAAAGTCAGTAGCTCTGTTTTGTCATGGTAATATTATTAAATCCATGTTGACTGGAATCTTGGATGCCAATGTTATCGGTTTTTTGTCACTGGAAATATTTCAGTCTTCCATCAGCAAGCTGGTGATTGATCGCGATGGGTATATTAAAATTAATTACATCAATAATATCCGCCATTTACCGCACGAACCGAACGAAGATCTCTTTATCACTTTAGTGGAATAATTCCGTCTGTTGATAAGTTGTGAGTAAGTAAAAAGCGCCAATTAAATAAACTGTGAATAAATAGGGATAAATGCAAATTTATTCCTATTTTTGTTTATTTTTAGCCCAAAATTAAATGTTGACGCTAGGCCTAGAGTGGTGTATAATTATAGTATTAAGGTGAATTGTGGGGGCAAGTGGTGAATAACCAATAATGCTTCAAATATGTTTATCGGCGAATACAACCATACTCTAGACGATAAAGGCCGATTAGCTATCCCGGCTAAGTTTCGCGCTATCTTAAAAAAGGGCGCAGTGGTCACCAAGGGTTTAGATAATTGTTTATTTTTATATACCAAAGAGCAATGGGAAAAGATCGCAGCGCGTTTTGCCGCTTTACCAATTAGTCAGGCTAAGAGTCGAGCTTTTGCTCGCCACTTACTCGCTGGCGCGATGGATTTAGAATTTGATAATCAGGGTCGAATTACTTTACCAGAATATTTACGAAGTTTTTCTGGTCTTAAGAAAAAAGTTATTATCACTGGTTTGTATAATCATTTAGAAATTTGGGATGAAGCCGCTTGGATTCTGTACCGCACTGAAACTGAAAAGAACAGTAATGCTATTGCCGAAGAGTTGGGTAATTTAGGAATTTAATATTTAACAACATGGCTTATCATCACATTCCGGTTATGCTTCAGGAGGTTTTAGAAAATCTTAATCCTCAAGCTGGAGAATATTTTGTTGACGGTACTTTGGGCGGAGCTGGTTATACCATGGCTATTTCTAATTTGGTGGGAAATTATGGTCGGGTACTATCAATTGATTTGGATGAAACGGCGATTATCAATGCGAGCGAATTAATAGAGCAGAATAAAATTAAAAATATCGTTTTAGTGTCAGATAATTTTAGAAATTTAGAAGCGATCATTCATAAAAATTGGGGAGTTGAAACTAAATTAGACGGAGTAGTCTTAGATCTTGGTCTGTCTTCGGTCCAGGTGGATGAAGCGGAGCGCGGTTTTTCTTTCTTGAAAACGGCCCCACTATCGCTGGCGTTTAATAAACAAGAGAGACTAGACGCTGCCTACTTAGTTAACAATCTGTCCGACAAAGAATTATTGAAAATTATTAATGTTTACGGCGAAGAGAAGTTTGCTTACCGGATTGTAAAAAACATTGTGGCCGCTCGTCGTTTGAAAGAGATTGAAACGACTACCGAGTTAGCAGATATTATCTCTGCTTCAGTCCCAGTTGCCCTGCGTCGGAAGAAGGTTCATCCAGCCACCAAGACCTTCCAGGCCTTACGTTTAGCGGTTAATCAAGAACTTGAAAGTCTGGAAGATGTTTTGCCCCAAGCTGTTAAGTTGCTGAAGCCGGGAGGAAGATTAGCGGTAGTTTCTTTTCATAGCTTAGAGGATAGAATCGTGAAGAACTTTTTTAAAGATCAGGTCAAAACCTGTGTTTGTCCGCCGGAAGTCATGTTGTGTAATTGTCATCATGAGCCAGGGGCTAAAATAATCACTAAGAAGGCTCTAATCCCGACCGAATCAGAAGCCAAGGCTAATCCCAGGTCTCGTAGTGCTAAGCTCAGAGTCTTAGAGAAAATTTAAATATAATTAAATCTAAATATATGGGTCAAATAAATCCAAAAAAACCAAACTTCACTAAAATTAAATTAATTAATTTATTTTTAGTGGTTTTGATTGTGGTTTCTGGTGGATTTTATTTAGTTGGGATGAATAATATTGTGGTTAAAGGTTTCGAATTACAGAAATTAAAGCATCAAGTTGAAGTTTTAGCTAATGAGAATCAGGAAATTAGCGCTCATAAGGTGGCGCTTGAATCATATTATAATATTGACAGTAAATTACGTGATCTTAATATGGTCACTATTGATCGAATTGAATATTTAACCGCCCCAGAAGAGGTTATCGCTAAGAGATAAATAGCTAGGCCATAGTTCATAAGGCTCGACCTTTTAGCGTTATGAATTATGGTCTAGTAGCGGCGGTTTAACTTATGGCTATAGCAACTAAAAGAACTGATTTTTCTTCCAATCGTCTAAATCTGGTTTTGACGGTTGTTTTTTTATTGGCTTGTTCTTTGGTGGGGCGACTCTATGTTCTCCAAATCAGTGATGGCAGTGCTTATAAGGATCAGGCTAGTCGGCAGCAGCAAACCTATAATGAGATTAAAGCTTCTCGGGGACAGATTTATATTAATAATTATAGCGAGAGTCTTAAGACCAACGAATTATCATCGCTCGCTACTAACAAAAACTTTGCGACGCTCTATACCATTCCCAAAGATGTGACAGCAGACAGACAAGAACCGTTAGCGCAAAAGATTTATGAAATTTTTGATGCTCCGACTGTAATTAAACAAGTTGATGAATTTCTGGCCCTGGAAGATCAAAAAGGTTTGAGTGACGAGTTAGCCTATATCGACAGCTTATCGTTATCGGCCTCGGAAAAACAAACTAAAAAAGACGAGGTAAAAGCCCGGCGCGCAGCTTTACCTAATGAGGTGGCCTGGAGTGAATTTCGCCAGATGAAGCGCGATTTAGAGATTAATGAAAGAAAGGCGGTGATCGTTAATGGTTATTTAGATAAGATCAAAAAACCGAATGATCCTTATGAAGTGCTGCAAAAGAAAGTGGCCGAAGCTGACTTACTGCAGGTTTATTCTTCTGTTTTAGTTATGGATGGAATTAATATCGCGGCGACTGATTTAGAAATTAAAAACAGTTTGATATTCAAAAAAGGGGAGAGTGCCAGTGGTAAGCCCATTAGTTTCAAGGGTCTGGGATACGAAATGGAATCATATCGGTTTTATCCGGAAAATAATTTAGCCTCGCAGATTATTGGTTTTGTCAATTATGATAAAGTTGGTAGTTATGGCTTGGAGGGTTATTATAATAAAGAGTTGAGCGGTAAGGCTGGCTCCCTTAAGAGCGAGCGGGGTGGCGGTGGTAATGTTATTATTGTTAATGATCGGAAATATATTAAGCCCGAAGCCGGAGCTGACTTAGTGTTGACGATTGATCGAGCGGTGGAGCTTTATATTTGTAAAAAATTAGAAGATTCTGAACCGCGCTATAAATATGACAGTGCCACTATTATTATTGTCAAACCCGATACCGGCGAAATTATCGCTATGTGTTCTTGGCCAAACTTTGATCCCAATAATTATGCTGACGTGAAGAAGGCCGAGATCTTTTCTAATCCAGCCGTTGGAGCTCAGTATGAACCGGGATCGGTTTTTAAAACTATCACTATGGCTGCGGCGCTTGATCAAAAAAAGGTTATACCAGCTACCACTTATAATGATACTGGTGAACGGATGATCGAGGGCTGGAAAAAACCAATCGCTAATTCTGATTTTCAAACTGCCGGAGCCCATGGCCAGGTGGATATGAAAACGGTTTTGGAGAAATCATTAAACTTGGGCGCCATCTTTTCTATGGAACAAATTGGTTCTAAAATGTTTGCTGAGTATGTGAAAAAGTTTGGTTTTGGTGAAGCTACCGGCATCGAACAAGGAGCGGAGAGTGCCGGTAATATTAATCCATTATTGCGAGATAAAATTCGTCCCATTGATGCCGCCACCGCTTCTTTCGGTCAGGGTTTAGCGGTGACTCCGCTCCAAATGGTGATGTCTTATGCGGCCATTGCTAATGGGGGCGTCTTGATGAAACCCTATTTAGTCAAAGAGGTTATCAAGGCCGATGGTAGTAAGACTGTCACTTTACCTCAGGAACTACGTCGAGCGGTTTCCACGGAAGCGGCCTCTACTGTCTCAGCGATGTTAGCTGAGGTGGTTGAGAAGGGTCATTCTAAATTAGCTGGGGTGCCAGGCTATTATGTGGGTGGCAAAACCGGCACAGCTCAAATCCCATCTCCAAGCGGTGGTTATTTAGAATCGCAATATATTCATACCTTCGTGGGCTTCGCTCCAGTTGACAAGCCTCGTTTTGTTATGTTAGTTAAGTTGGACAAGCCGAAAGGTTTTAAATTTGCGGAAAGCTCGGCCACTCCAATTTTTGGTGAGATCGCTGAGTTTTTATTAAAATACTATCAAGTCCCTAAAGAGAGGGATAATTAATTATATGAAAAAACTGTTACAGCTCAAATTAAAGTTCATGGCTCGTCTAGTGCTTGCTCGCTATAAACCCGAGGTAATTGGGATTACCGGTAGTGTGGGCAAGACCAGTACCAAAGAAGCGGTTTATGCTGTGCTTAAAGGTAAGTTTAATGTGCGTCGCAGTCTCAAAAATTATAATAATGAGCTCGGTGTTCCTTTAACTATCTTGGGCGTGGATTCTCCTGGAAGATCAATTGGGGGTTGGCTCAGAGTCTGGGGCCATTTTATTAAATTGTTAATTATCAAGGATAAAAATTATCCCACTGTTTTGGTTTTGGAAATGGGCATTGATCGTCCGGGTGATATGAAATATTTAATCAGCATTGTTATTCCTAAGATTGGTTTGGTAACTGGAGTGGGCTCATCTCATCTGGAATTTTTTAATAAACCGGAAAATATTCAAAAAGAAAAAAGAGTTTTAGCAGAGAGCTTAGATAAAGAATCTTTAGCCGTTTTAAATTATGACAATGAATTAACGCGGGAGATGGCTGGCTCGGTTATCTGTCAGGTGCTGACTTATGGTTTAGATGAAGGAGCTGACATTAAAGCTCAGGAAATTAACTTCAACTTTAGAAGTGGTGATGCCAATTTATTAGGAGTTAGCTTTAAATTAAATTATCGCGGTGCTATCGTCCCAGTTTTTCTGCCCCATGTTATTGGCTATCCGCCGATTTATGCGTCTTTGGCAGCTAGTGCTGTGGCCCTGCATTATAGTATTAACCTGGTGGAGATTGCTCAGGCTCTAAGTGATTTTCGTTTACCGGCTGGCAGATTAAATTTACTTCCGGGCCGAAACAATACTAAAATTATTGATGATACCTATAATTCTTCACCAGATTCTTGTCTAGCAGCTCTAGCTATTTTATCTGAGGTTAAGGCGGTACGAGGTCGGAAAGTGGCCGTGTTGGGTGACATGTTAGAACTTGGTAATGCGAGCGATATTGGCCACGCCGAGGTGGGTAAAAAAGCCGCTGCGAGTGTTGATCTTTTAGTGGCGGTGGGTGAGAAAGGAAAGCTAATTGGAGAGGCGGCCCAGACAGCTGGGTTAAAAGAAATAATTTATCTGCCCGATAGTCTCAAGGCCGCCGAAAGTATCTTAGATATTATATCATCCGATGATTTGATCTTAGTTAAAGGCTCTCAAGGAGCGCGGATGGAGCGCGTAGTTAAGGTGTTAATGTCGGAGCCGGAAAAGTCTTTTGATCTATTGGTGCGCCAGGGCAGAGATTGGCAATAATTTATCTTTTTTAATCAGGAAAAAAGGATCTGGTTTTTCAGATCCTTTTTTAGTGTTTAGAGGCCTTGTTAGCCCCTTTTCTTTCGGATTACCCGGTTTTTATTGGTTAAAACCTGGTTGAATTCTGGTGGAATCCCAGTTTTAGATAAATTCCTGGCTTCGGTTTGTTTTTTGCCTTTACCCTTGGTTCTGCCTTTTTTTTCTTTGCGAGCGCGTCCCTTGGGAGCCCCGTCTTTTTCGGTTGTTGTTCTTCTCATGTTTAAGATTTTTTTGTTAGATAAAAATTTATCTATTTTCAATTTAACATAATTTGCAGTCTTGTCAAATATATTATAGAATGAGGGGGTATGAAATTAGTGATTGGATTTATTACTTATAACCAGGTAACGGCAAAATATTTGCCTTTTTTTGGGCCTAGTCTTAGGACGGCCCTAGCTTCTGTTTCGGGTGATTATCAAATTTTGGCAGTGGATAATAGCGACGCGACTGATAATGCTAATGCCGTTTATCTAAATAATAATTTTCCGGAGATTGATTTGATTCCGGCTGGTTCTAATCTTGGATTTGCTCGCGCCTATAATCTGATGATTGAGCGGGCCAGTAAACTGAGAGCCGAATATTTTTTGATGCTCAATCCTGACATGGTTTTGACTCCAAATAGTATTGTGAGACTGATTGAAGCCTTGGCTAGTGATGAATCGCTGGGGGCCGTAGCCCCTCGAATCTTGAAATGGGACTTTGAGAATAATATTCAGACTAAAATTATTGATAGCGATGGCTTATCTATTACTTCCAGCTATAATTTTTCTGATAGGCATCAGGGAGAAGAAGTAAATATCTTGGAGCCAGAAATGATTTTTGGTTTTACTGGTGCGGCCGCTTTAATCAGGGTAAAAGCCTTGGTTGATGTAGCTTATAACAATCAGGGGCACACGGAATATCTGGATGAGTTGATGTTTGTGTACAAAGAAGATGTGGATTTGTCCTATCGTTTGCAGCTGGCTGGCTGGCCGATTAAACTCATTCCTGAAGCCCTGGTCTATCATGACCGGACTGCTAGTCCGGCGGGGGAGAGCTGGATTAAGGTGGCTTTGAATCGACGCCATAAAAGTCGTCAAGTTAAACGGTGGTCGTTTTTGAATCAATGGATTTTAGTTATTAAATATTCTAAACTTGATTATCCCTTTCGGGTTAAGTTCCGAATTTGGTTCTATCAGCTGGCCAGTCTGGTCTTTGTCTTGTTTTTTGAAACTTACTTGATTTCCGAACTAGGTCACCTGGGGAAAATTTGGCCGGAAATTAAGGCCAGAAGACAGTCTTTGAAAATTGTGGTAAACCCCATTATTTTCGAGAAAACGATGGATTAGATGGGAATTAACTCCAACCCCTTGACTAAGTAAAAAAAATGTGACAATATATAGTTAATAAAAATATTAATCCTTCTTTATATGGAGAATATCTTAGAAAGAATTGTTAAGAGTAAAAAAACCGAAGAGCTGAATAAGTTGAACGCGGTTAAAATCGTCAACTCTCTTTTTGGTGATTTAATGGAACGCGAACGCGATGTTTTAGTGCGTCGTTTTGGCTTAAATGGTAACAAATCTGAAACCCTGGAAAAGATCGGCGGTTTGCATAATTTAACTCGGGAAAGAGTCCGTCAGATTGAAGTTGGCAGTATCAAAAAACTAAAGAAATTAGAAAACTTAGAATCATATTTAGCTGATATCAAAAAAGCTGTCAGTGAACTGTTAGAAGTTCATGGTGGTTTAATGGAACAAGAATTCTTACTCGACATCATGGCTTTATTCTGTATTGATGCTAAGAGCTCTGACACTGAACGAGAACTTTACAAGAAAAATTTTGATTTTATAATTTCTAAATTATTAGAATATCACGTGAAAAAGACTGAGAAGTCTGACAGCTTTGACTCTTTCTATTCTTTGAAAGATCAGGCCATTGGTCATTTGGAAGAAATTGTTACTGAATTAACTGGCAAGATTAATAAAATAAAGAAAACTGTAAATATTGAAGAATTGCTCCAAATGGTTAAGGGCTTGGATTCTTATGCTAAGCATGAGAGCAAGTTGACCCCTGATTCGGACAGTGATATTACTTCCATTTTCAAGAGTGAAGTTTTTCCAGAGCTGGGCGAAATTATTAACGCTAACAAACCACTTTATTCCTTAATCCAAGCGGCTAAGAATATTGATCGGAATAAATTTGGTCACTGGGGTATTAATGAATGGCCTGAGGTTAACCCTAAAAAAATCAGTGATAAAATCTATTTAGTTTTGAAGAATAATGGTAAACCAATGCATTTTACGGAAATTGCGGAGAAGATCAATGAAATTGGTTTTGATCATAAAAAAGCTAATTCCGGCACTTGCCACAATGAACTGATTCTAGATGATCGCTATGTGTTGACTGATCGTGGCATGTATGGCTTGAAAGAATGGGCTAAATAAATATTTCTCTATAGATATAGAAAAGACGCTGGTTTGAACGACGAGCGTCTTTTTATTTTTTAGGGGATATGTTAAAATAGAGTTAATACTTAGACTAATAGTTAGATTATTCTTTATGAATATTTTAGTTGATTTATCTTCTTTTACTGAGTTTTTTAGTCTCCCACCAGAAACGATGCTTTGGCGTTTTATGGCTTATTATGGTTGGATTATTATTGCCATTATGTTTTTGTATTTTGCGCGGGAAGTCTGGTTGATTAAAGTTCAAACTGATTATTACAAGGGTTTTAAATTTATTTTTTTGGCGATTGATGTGCCCCGGCTTAATGAACAATCACCTCGAGCTGTAGAAAATTTATTAACCTATTTGGCTGGGGCTCATGGGACAATTAATTGGTTTGAAAAATGGTGGGAGGGAAAGTTCCAATTGTCATTCAGTTTTGAAATTGTCAGTATCGATGGCTATACCCAATTTATTATTCGGACGCCAGTTGATTTTCGTTATCTAGTAGAATCGGCAGTCTATTCGCAATATCCGGATGCTGAAATATCCGAAATTGATGATTATACTGAAGGGGTACCACGTAAATTTCCCAACGAAGAATATGACGTTTGGGGAGCGGAGTTTATCCAGGTGGCCAACCAAATGTTTCCGATTAAGCTCTATGA
>PFAQ01000015.1:9713-11845 GCA_002778645.1 Candidatus Falkowbacteria bacterium CG10_big_fil_rev_8_21_14_0_10_39_9 | reverse complement strand
TGTTACCTGTACTTGTTTAGGATCCCCAGTGATTACTGCGATTAGTCCGGTAGGGGGCTTTTGTGAGGGGGATAATAACAAGGCTTGTAATACCGATGCTGATTGTGTTGGCGGCTTTGGTCCTTGTAATTTAGATACTCCTAATGGTGCTGGGGAAAATTTAATTTCTATTCATGGTTATAATTTTGGTACTTCCTCTCCGGGCTTAAGTGATGTTTTCTTCTTGGGTAGTGAATCTAACCCGGGCGATGATCAAGTCGCTTTAAACCCCAGCGCTATTAATCCGGTTTGTACTGACTCTTGGACTAATAATGAGATTATTGTAGGCATTCCAAACAGTGTTATTTCTGGTCCAATTAAAGTTCTTAATGGCAATTTAAATGGTAATTTAATTGATTTTGATACTACTAACAATACTTCTACTGGGACACTGATTCCTAATTTTGTTCCTAACACTATTGTTCGTCCTGGAATCTGTAGCACTACTCCGGCGGCCGGGGCTCTGGGTCAGGAAGTTAATTATTATGGTAATAATTTAAGCGGTGCCGGTTACTTCGGTAATGATACTAATAAGTTCAAAGGTATTAGCTCTACTTTTAATAATGCCCATACTTCTGGCTTGGTCCTAGTGCCTAATGTTGGCGCTGGTTCTATGAGCACCTTCGTGGTTAATACAATTAATCAAAAGAGTAATTTTGTGGCTTTCCGTAAAAATCAAGAACCACCAGCCCCACCTTCTATTTCTGGTTTTGAACCAGCCACTGGTAGTGCTGGTCAATATGTTACTATTCGGGGCAATGGCTTTGGTAATGCTCGAGATGCTAGCCAAGTATTTTTAGAAAGCACTGAGATGAGTTATAATTTTCCGATAGTTTGTTTACGATCAGTCTGGACCGACAATCAAGTTATAGTAAAAGTGCCAAGTGGTTTAGCAAATGGTAGTTATATCATAAAAATGAAGATTGGTTCTTGGGAGCAAATCGTTTCGGCTGACCCTTTCTTGGTTGATAGCGCGGCGACACTACTGCCTAGTTTATGTAAGATTGAACCTAGTCGAGGACCAGCTAATTCTCCCATTACTTTCTATGGAGAATATTTTAGTTCCTCCACCAATGGAGCGGCTAGATTTTATAATGAAAAAGACTCCTCAGGTTTGATTACTAATGAAAATAACGCCAATAAACTAAAAGCTAATGTTCCAGTTGATGCTGTGACTGGCCCAGTGAAGGTGGTAGATAATTCTCGGGTAGGTAATAGTTTGAATTTCATGGTGGGGTCTTGCTCTAATAATAGTCAGTGTGATACTGGCACGCCATATTGTTGTCCCCTGGGTAGTCCGCGGCAAGGTCAATGTGCCTTAGCTTTGATGGACTCCAACAATGGTTGTTATAATAAATCATTAACTTCTGTTTTTGAATGGAAATTTGGTACCACTTTATATACTTCTTGCGATAAGGATCCAGGGGCAGACACTTGCGAGCCGACTAACCAAAAATGTAGCGACACTACAACTTTTTGCGATCCTAAATCTTGTACTTGTCAGTCTTGTCCTGCCAGTGATCCTAATTGTGGTATCGGTGAGTGCGGCAACGGTGGTGGAGCCTGTAATCCTAATGAAGATAATTGTTCCACAAATTATACCTGTGATTCCCACACTTGCCAATGCAGGCAGTCTTATTATAGCTGTGCTCAAAAGGGTGGAGGGAATTCTTGTCCAACCGGTTTCTGTCCTAACTCTCCGGGACAATGTTCGGCTTATGCTGGTCTGGTAACTAAAGATACTGGCGTCAGTTGTGCCAGTAGCGTTTGCGTCAGTTTTGGTTATTGTAGTCTTACTCATCCTTGTAGTTATTATCCGACAATGAATCGTTGCATTAGAACGTTGCCGGAAACTAATTGCAGTTTAAGCACTTCAACCGCCTTAACTTTTGGAACAGCGACTAGCTCGGCTATTAAGATTTGCAAAAACTATGCTCCGAATAAAAATCGTTGGGAAATAAATATTCCAGGGTCTTGTCCTAATGGCTGGTCTAATATTGGTAATGGTAAATGTGCTGATACTTTAACTGGATCAACTTGCGGTGTTTGCTCGTCCGGTGGTACTTGCGTTCAATTGGGAGCCGGTACGATGT
>PFAQ01000015.1:590-9668 GCA_002778645.1 Candidatus Falkowbacteria bacterium CG10_big_fil_rev_8_21_14_0_10_39_9 | reverse complement strand
TTAATAACAAATGTGAAACCAGCGGAGCAGCCAGTTGCGATTGTTGTTGTGAAATCGGTCAAGATGCGCGGGACTGTTGTGCTCCTTTAACTTGTGCGGGAACTTGTGGCAATGATACAACCGATGATAGCAGTGGATTCGGTAGTTGTTCTGGTTGTTCGGCCGTTGGTAACACCCCAGAGCAACACGATGATGCTTGTAATTGCGCTAATACAAGCGGCAAGTTTTGTAATAACAATGTCTGCGTTGATTGTACCGCTATATCGCAAGAAAGCGATTGTGTTGATCACGCTTCAGATTGTTGCTGGGATGATAAAGACGGTATTTGCCGCGGTGGTAATGGAAAATTAATAAGTACGGCTACTTCCACTCCCGAATATGGTCATTGTGCTTTTTATGCCTGTGCCAGTACGGCCACTAACGAATGTGCTTCATCAACTCCAGCTATATATAGGACCACCTCTGATCCTCTAACTGATTATATTTTTAAGAATAAAAATCAATGTTCTGGTTGTACTACGGTTGACCCTAATCGGGCTTGTTCAGCTTTGCCCATTGGTGATTGCAAGGCTAAGAGCGGTTGTTGTTGGGACCAGGGTAACGGTCCGTCAAAATGTACTTCAGGTAATAAAATTCCAGGTGAGGGCTCTTGCGATTATTATGACTGTCAACTTGATTTAAATTCTGATCAGTGCATAGCTTCATCTAGTCCTCAGACTAGTGGTGTTTATCCTAATTGGAATGCTTGTTCCTTGGGTTGCAATGCGCCGCATTTAGGGGCTTCTTGTAGTACTCTGGCTACTACTACTAATTCTACCACTCAAACTTGTAATGTTTCTATGTGCGGTGGAGTGGCCGGATTTTCTTGCCTCACGTCTTTTGGAAATCATATTAATTCAACCACGACGGCCACTTCTGGCGGTTGTGGTACTTGTTGCTGTGATCCAAATAATGATACCTGTTCTACTATTAATTCTATTTTACAATGTGTTAAAGATAGGGGAGCTTGTACTGGTGAAGACCGTGGTTTATGTTGTGGTTGTCAAAAAGATTCTCAATGTGGTGACTTTAGCATTAATGGTTGTTCTTTTGATTCTTGCTGTCATGCTCGCCCGAGAGTGGCTATTACAAATCCTTTACCAGACACTTTAAATGTTTGTCGCAACTCAATTCTTTCCGTTACCTTTAATGAAAAGATGGACAACTCTTCATTAAGTAATAATTTGATATTGTTAACTGAGTCTCCCAATAGTAATTGTCCGGCCGGGACTTATCATTTAGCTTCGGGTGAAGAAAATAAACAGCTAAATATTTTCGCTCGAATTTATAATCAAATCATTGGCAGCTTCAAACGAATTTCTGGTCGAATTGCTCGCCTCTTTGGATCCAATCAAGTCATGGCTTTTGTCATTGATTCAAACAAGACTTATTGTGCTACCCCAGGCATTACTACTTATGAAACAGTGGGTTCAAATACTATTTTGAAATTTTCTCCGACTAATGTTTTAGCGGCTGCTACTGATTATATTGCGATTGTCAGGGGTCAAGATAATCTGGAGAATTTAGCCAGTTCAACTGCTTTAGGTAAGGCTGGTGTTTTGAATAGTTTTAAGATTGGTATGGCCGGTGCAGGTTTACGAAATGGCACTCCAGCCTTTGGCCTTTTTGATGATAATGGCCCAACTTATAATAATTCTTATAGCTGGCATTTTAAAACTTTAAATGATAATAGCGCAACCGCCGGCTTATGTTTAGTGGACCATGTTAATTTAACTCCACCGGCCTATATTTTCCAGAATAATACTAACGATGCTATTAACGAAAATGATATTTCCTCGATTAATCCCACCTTTGATTCTGTGGCTGACCGCGATAAAATGTATTCCGCTCAAGCCTTGAGTCGCAACGGCGAGGAGCTTCAGCCAGTGGCTAGTTATGATTGGAGTTGGGACTGGACTATTAGCAACCGAAGTAAGATTAATTTTACTTCCGGAACTGATTTGCCTGATAATGGTAATCGGCGTTTACTGAGCGTCCAGACTGGAATTACTGACGCGGCCGTGACTGTTACGGCCCAAACAGTTATGAAACCAGGTAATGCTTATTCGACTCCAAACAAAGATAAAACCGTTGATGCTCGAGTCTTTGTTTGTCAAAATCCTTGGCCTCCAGTTAATAATATTTATCAATGGGAACCTTCTCGCGATACCGCCGTTTATGGTAACTACGGCTATGAATTCTATTACTGTCGTGATGCCGGTGATCCAGGCACTACAGCTGATGATCTGCCAGCTATTTCTTCGGGGGAGGATATCGTTAACTTAGGTTTGTCTAAGCGCAGTGTTTGCAGTAATGACCGCAGCATTGAATGTACTACCAATGCTCACATTTGTGATGCTGGCGGTGGCTTCTGTATTCCCGATATTTTAAAAGAGTCTTACTTTTTTGAACAATAATTAATTTTAATATTAATAAACAAGATGAATAATCATAAATTAGCTAATAAAAATGCTTGGTATGTTTTTATTAGCATGGTTTTATCTCTCTCGATTTATTTGGGGATTAATTCAGTGATTGCGGCCACTAATCCGGGTAATATTACTAACGCTAATCCTAGCTCTTTAAATAGTACCACGACGGATGCTATTGCTGTTCGAATTGTGGCTAACCCCGCTCAATACAGTATTAATGAATGGTACGCCAAACAAAAGTTTGCTGGTTCACCACAAAAAATTAAGGTGGACGGTTATGATGCCATTAGAGATAATCGCACAGTTTATGTGGCCGCTACTAATCTTAAGGGGTATTGCCAGGCCGAATCTCAAATCGGTAATCAAGATCCAAGTGGCTCAGCCTGCTCCAATAATAGTGATTGTCCTAAGGACCATGATCGCTGTGCGCTGTCCAGAATTTATTTTAATATTTATATTATTACCTATAATCAAGATGCTACCGTTCAAACCTCTGATGTTTTCGGTAAAATTTTAGCTAGTTGGAAGTTTAATAATAATTTAAACAACGATTTGGGTGATTGTTCATTTCCCCACCGGAATTGTGGCAGTATCAGTGATTGTGGCGATGCTAAAGACTATACCTGTAGCCATGACTGGGGGTGTGTTAGCACTCATAAATGTTTAAGTGATGCTGATTGTTCGGACTCTTTATGCAATAGTCCTAAGGCCAGTTTATTGCGGGATGTTAAGAGACTAGAGTCTTTAAACAAAGTTAATCAAGCCCTAAGTTCTTATAAGAATATTCATAATAAATATCCGATTTTAGCCGCTGGGACATTCTTGCCGCAGATGGCTATTTCCACCTGGCCTAGTTGGCAAAATTCTTTTTTGTCTCAATTGGGAGCAGCTGGTTCTTTTGATCCAATTAATAAGTTGGGACTTTGTAACACCAGCCAAACGGCCACTACCGCCATGCCGGGATTTGATGACGTGACTTGTTGGAACGGGACGACTAAAAAATATTATAACGGTTCTAATAGTATTAATTTAGAATTGCCATCCCATAGTTATGCTATGGCCTATACCACGGATATTAATGGCTCTACTTACAAGCTCTGCGCCAATATGGAAACTAGTTATAACTTTATGTCTTATGGTGAAGGCCTAGTTAATTTATCGGCCGCTAATTGCCACACCACAGCCTCATCGGGCTATACTGGTTCCGGAAACAATCCCCCGGTAATTGTCGCTTTAAATTTAAATGGTGTTTCTGGTAAAGAGTTTAATGGCTATATTAAAGCCGAAGATCCGGATGGTAACCCCATGACTTTTTCAATTAAAACAAATGCAATTTCTGGTAAAGCCAGCGGCAATCACGGCGGGGAAACAGTTATTAGCGACTGGTCCTCTTGGGCTGGTGGCGTTGCTCCGGTGTTAAAATCAACCACCGACCCTAAACAGAAAAAAATATATTCAGCCAGGGCTGGTAATGCGGGTGATTATTCTGTTAGCTTTTTGGTAACTGATAGTAACGGTGCCAGTGTAGCGACTTCAGCTATAATTAGAATTTCGGCTGGAGTTCCAACCATCACTGCCTCTGATGTTGAATATGATTTGAGTTCTGATGCTAACTATGCTTTAAATTATAATCTTTATTTTAATGATGCTAATTTTAGTTATTTAGATTTATCTTATAACTCTTCTTTGGCCTCAGCTTTTCATAATTGGTTAAGAAATATTTCTACCTTGTTATTGCCTCCAGTCTTAGCCCGGAGTGATATTGGTATTCCTGTTATGTTGGATATTTCTACTATTCCGAGTGGTATGAATATTAGCACTCCGGCCCCGATGACAGAGGGTCTGGGTACCAGCGCTACCGGGAATACGGGTGACGATGATTATAACAAGGGTACTGGTCCGGGCGATCCTGGTGATAATATTGTTAATCCACCTAGTCATCCTTGTGTGGATGTTACTGGGGCTAACAATACTTGGCATGTAGTGCAAAGAATAACTGACTGTTTTAATCTAAATAATGATTTAAAGGGAAGAATTTATACTGAGGCTAATGGTCGTTATCGTTTAAATATTTATGGCAATATCGATGCGGCCGCCTATAGTCAAAACACTAATTTAAATTACAAGATTAAGGTTTACAATTCTTTAAACAAAAATGCGGAGAAGAATTTTGTGATCAGATTAAAATCTAATCCACCCCAACTTGAATTTAGTTGTAACAAAAAAGCTACTCTTTATCAAAATTATTCTTGCCAGATCAACAACCTGAACCCGAAGAATAAAGTTACTACTTATGCTTACAGTTATTTTAAGAGTTCGGGTGGTAAGAACAATCAGGCGTTTCCAGGTTTGCCTAGTGGCCTTATAGGTTCGGCTACTACCGGACTAATCTCTGGCAGCCTGGCAGTTATTGGCGTTTATACTATCAATATAACGGCCGAGAATGAATACGGCGCTTCTGTCGAAAAATCTTATGAATTATCCGTGGAGAGTTTCTGTGGTCGAGACTTGGTCAAATATTCTGGCGGTCCTTGGGACCGAACTGGTGAGATCAAAAATCAGGGTGGTTATTATCGAACTGTTTTAATTGGTAACCAATGTTGGCTGGGGGATAATTTAAATGTCCCTCATTTTGATCCTAATTTACCAGAAAAAGATAATCAAACTTCTAATTATAAATCTAGTCATATCAGTCGTTTGTCAGTTTGGTGGCACAAAGCCATAGACTTATTACTAAAGCCATATTTTGCCTTGGCCCAAGTTACCGACATCGGAGTTTGCTATAATAATAATGATACTTATTGTGAGGCTGATGGTCGTTTATATAAACTTTCGGAAACTCATACTACTTCGATTTCATCTCGCGGTATTTGCCCCTCGGGTTATCATATTCCTAGCGAGGCTGAGTATGCTGCTTTAGTTAGTTATTTAGGGTCTAGTCCCGGTGACAAATTAAAACAAAATGGTGATAGTGGTTTTGAGGCCTATTTAGTCGGTTCGGCTTCTAGACCAACGACTACTATTTCCTTTTTTAATCATAATAATCTTGGTAGTCTTTGGAACTCTACTATTGGGGCTAATATTTTATTATTATCTTCAGAAAGTTCTGATGTTAAGAGTCTTGGAAATATTGATGCTAATAGTTATTATTCTTTACGTTGTCTGCAAAATAGACCTTGTCCGTCGCCTTGTCCTGCTGGTCAGGTTTGTTCTGGCGCCGGAACTTGCGTAGCATCTTGCCAGCCTAATTGTATTGGTAAAAGTTGTGGTTCTGATGATTGTGGTGGGTCATGTGGCTCTTGCAGTGGCACCAATATTTGTACTGGAGGTGTTTGTCGTTGTTCAAGTTATAATTGTAATGGTCAAACCTGTGGTTCTGATGGTTGCGGTGAAACTTGTGCTTGTTCTTATAATTATCTGAGTTGCGTTGGTGGGCTTTGCTGTAATCCAAACTGCACTAATAAATGTGGTGGTTCTGATAGTTGTGGTGGGACTTGTCCTAATAATTGTTCTGGTGGCCAAGTCTGCGGTACTGATAATACTTGCCATTGTTCAAGTTATAATTGTACTGGCAAGATTTGCGGGCCTGATGGTTGCGGTGGAACCTGTGCCCCTGGTTGTACTACCTTCCCTAATAATGTTTGTTTTTATAACACTTCTTGCCATTGCGCCGCTTATAATTGTGTTAGTAAAAATTGTGGTGATGATGGCTGCGGTGGCTCGTGTGGCCCCTGTAATGGGATGGGTGATGTCTGCAGTAATGGAAATTGTAGTCTTTGTGTGCCTGGAACAGACTGCCCCAGTGCCGGTCAATGTAATTATAGTGATGCCTGTGGAAACCTATGTCACGAATGCCAAAAAGACCAACATTGTTGTTATAAGGCCGGTGATCAGGGTTGCCACCCGGCATCAACATCGTGTCCGGAGTAACGATGGTAAGTTTTAAAACAAAAAAAGTAATAATTTGGCTTTGTAATTACACTGATTTAGTGGTTTGTTGTTTAATTGCCGTGATTAATGCTATAATAAAAAGAAATAAGATATTTAAACGTTTTTATTTAAAATAATTAATTAACTATTTTAAATAAAAGGCTAACATTATGTTTAATAATTTAGATCCTAAGAATAAGGATATTGACGACATCTTTGCTGATACTGATGCTCCCCTAGCAGCTGCTCCAGTTGCTCCGATGGCGCCTCGCCCAGCTGTTAAGGCCCCAATGGTTAGCACTATGCCCCGAGCAGTTGATTTAGGCGAAGAGGTTGGGACTAAATCTAAGATGGGTCGAGTCTTGAAAAAACTATTGATCTTTATTATTATTTTAGTTCTGATTGGGGCCACGGCTTATTTTATTTATGCTAAATTTTTAATTAATAATTTTAATAATTCGGCTAATATAGTTGATATTTCAGCTCCTAAAATACCAGCAGCAACCACTTCGATTGATTTAGTTCCAACTTCTATGGTGGCTACTACTACTTTAACTACCACTACGGTAATTAATTTAGATTCAGATAATGATGGCTTAAGTGACACCGAGGAGGCAGTTCTAGGAACCAATCCAAACAATATTGACACTGATGGTGATGGTTTAACTGATGGTGATGAGGTTAAAAAATATTTAACTAGTCCCATTTTGAAAGATACTGATAGTGATGGTTTAACTGATGGTGAAGAAATTAATACTTATAAGACCGATGCTAATAATCCAGACACCGATGGCGACACCTACAGTGATGGCTCTGAAGTTAAGGCTGGTTATGACCCTTTGCAGAAACCCGTAAAATAATTTTTTAAATTATGTTTGGGAAAAAAGACGAAAAATTGGATGACGCCAAAAAGTTGAGTCAAGATAAATCTAATAAGTTAGAGGAAACTTTGGCCCAAAATATTGTCGTGCATAAAATGCCTAAGAATTATAAGGCTGGGACTTTTAGTTATAATGATTATTTTAATCGCAACGCAGCCATCTCAGGAGCTAAGGGAAATAGTTCAACTGTTCCTCGGGTTAAAGGCAAAAAGACAGGAATTATAATTATGTTAACTGGCGCTGTAGTTCTTGGTCTTTTAGTTTATGGGGCTTTTGTTTATTTAAAAACTCCCGAAAAGCTTAGTTTTCTTTCGTTTCTTCAACCTAAAACTGCTGTTCCAGTAGTAACTAAGCCAGCGGTCACTGTGCCGGTGGTTGTTCCAACTTCTACCTTTTCTTTGACTACTACTACAGAAGAAGCGGTAACCACTACGGTCGCTATAACAACTCCTACTAGCACCTCAATTTTGACTCCGGTCACAGCCACCGACACCGATGCTGATGGCCTAAGCGACGCCGAAGAGGCTCTGTTGGGAACGGATGCCAATGCCGCCGATTCTGATGGTGATCAGTATAATGATTTGACGGAATTAGTTGGTCTTTATAACCCAGCAGGGAATGGAAAGTTAGTTGATAATGTTAATATTAAAAAATACGTCAATGCTGGTAAATATAATTTACTCTATCCAAAAAATTGGAAGTTAGATTTGGTTGACAAGGGCGCTTCGGTTATCTTTACCGCCGTTGATCTATCATTTATCCAGGCAATAACCCAAGTTAATGATAAAAAATTAACTGCTAAAGCTTGGTATGAGGCCGAATTTGGCAGTCCAGTTTTAGATAGTCAGGTAGTTAAATATAATAATTGGGAAGGCGTAAAAAGTGTTGATGGTTTGATCACTTATCTAGCTGATCAAAATGCTAAAAACATTTACATTATTTCTTATACTCCAGTGTCTGATAAGGTTTTAAGCTATATTAATATCTTTGAGGCGATGATTCGATCGTTTACAGTCGAAAAGTAATTTAAACAATTTTTTATACAAAAAAACAGCCGATTTTAGGCTGTTTTTTCGTTAAATTAATCTTAACCTTGTTTTTTGATAATCTTGTCGACAATGCCGTATTTTTTAGCTTCTTCGGCGGTCATATAATTGTCGCGATCAGTGTCTTTTTCGATGGTAGCTATCTTTTGCCCAGTATGCTCAGAAAAGAGCCGGTTCATTTTTTCTTTAGTCTTTAGGATGTGTTCAGTTCTAATCTTGATATCGGAAGCTTGGCCCTCAGTGCCTCCCATTACTTGATGGATCATAATCTCACTATTGGGGAGAGCTAGACGCTTGCCCGGAGCTCCAGCAGCCAACAGGAAGGAGGCCATAGAGGCGGCCATACCGACGCAGATGGTAGAAACATCCGACTTGATGTATTGCATGGTGTCATAAATGGCCATACCAGCTGTGACAGAACCTCCAGGGGAATTGATATAGAATTTGATATCTTTGGTTTTATCTTCGGCGTCTAAAAAGAGAAGTTGGGCAATAATGATGTTAGCGGTATGGTCATCAATTGGTTCGCCCAAGAAAATAATACGATCCTTAAGGAGGCGAGAGTAGATGTCGTAGGCCCTTTCAATTTGGCCTTCTTTTTCAATAACTGTAGGAATTAATGGCATATAGTTTATTTTGGTTATTTATTAGTAATATTTAGATTATAAAAGAAAGAAGATGCCTTGTCAATTTTATTTTATTCACCCTTTATACACTTTTTCCCCTTGATTTTTATTTCTTTTTATTTTA
>PFAQ01000015.1:0-426 GCA_002778645.1 Candidatus Falkowbacteria bacterium CG10_big_fil_rev_8_21_14_0_10_39_9 | reverse complement strand
CCGCCTTGTTAATCAGCGGCGGTAATTTTTATAACAAGATGAGCGATTCTATCGCCGGCGCCACCAAAAACTTTGTGACTTTACCGAAAGTCAAAGAAGTTCCTTTTCGTTTGGGCCTGGATTTACAGGGGGGCAGTCAATTAATTTATGAGGCTGACGTGAAGTCTTTGCCGGAAAGCGAAAAGAATGCAGCTCTAGAAGGCGTGCGGGAAGTGATTGAACGTCGGATTAATATTTTTGGCGTTTCCGAGCCGGTAGTCCAGGTTAATAAAACTATGGCCGGGGCTTATCGCATCATCGCCGAACTCGCTGGTATTAAGGATGTGAAGGAAGCGATTAAGATGATCGGTGAAACTCCGTTATTGGAATTTAGAGAAAAGGATGATAGCGCCACTGCTTCTACGGCTGATGTTGATTCTAAAAAAT
>PFAQ01000024.1:743-3326 GCA_002778645.1 Candidatus Falkowbacteria bacterium CG10_big_fil_rev_8_21_14_0_10_39_9 | reverse complement strand
TTCGGGCGAAGAAGAAACATTAGCTCTTTTGGGCTCTCAAGGCGCTATTTACACTTTAAATACAACAAGTTTAGATATTGCGGAAGTAAAAAAATTGACTATTGATATTGTAGACATTTCGTTTTTCGATAAAAATATTTTTGCTGTCGGTTCTTCTGGTGTTTACTCCGGCGCCTTTTTATTAAACGATATTACTCAAAAAACAGTTTTAAATGATCTCCCAAACGATTTTATCTCTTTGGACATATATCTTGGCAATATCTACCTTCTATCTCCAAGGGAAAACCAGATTTACAAACTTACTCCGACCGGTTCGGGATACGCAGTTACTCCTTGGTTAAAAGAAGATTACGATTTATCTACAGCGGTAGATATTGCTGTGAGCTTTAATATTTTTATATTAAGAAAAGACGGCGCTTTAGAAGAGTATCTTGTTGGAGTAAAACAAAGCTTTTCTCTTTTGGGAGAAGAAAAGCCCTCTAAACCTGTGGCTATATATACCACTAGTAATATAGACAATATTTATATTTTAGATGGCGAGCGCAACGCAGTTTTTGTCTACGGTAAAGATGGGAGCTTTAAATTAAAATTGGAGATTAAATCTATCGAAGATCTTTTGGATTTATATGTTCAAAGCGATGAGCAAAAAGTTTTTGTTATTACGGCAACAAAGATTTACAGCGTGGATACAAATTTTTAGGCCGGCTCCTTCAAGTTGGTGGAGATGGGGGGAGTTGAACCCCCGTGCTGATAATCTCTACATAAAATATTTTTACAAGCTTAGACATCTTTTTGTTTTTTTGAGCAAAGACTACAGAAAAAGAGTCAAATCTCTATCTTTGCCGGTTGAGATAAGATCAAATAAATTCGATCTAAAAACCTTTTCTTAGAATCAACCAGTCCTGTTAGAATAGGTTTTCCCAGCTTGGTTTATGCCCTAAAAGCTCCGCTAGGATAGTGCTTCTAGAACACCTGTATTAGGCGTATGCGTAAGCAAATTCGCCAACAGGAGCTAATTCTTCATCAGCATTTTTGTTTAACCTTGATTTTTACGAAGATCCAGGTTGCCTTCGGCTTGAACTTTACGCTTTAACTACCAGTCGATTCCCTTCATCCCCTTGCTGTTCGACGAACTACTTTCGCTTCCCTCTCTATCTCCCTTTTTATCTGTCTTTTTTTTAAGACCTCCCTTTTGTCGTATTTTTTCTTTTTCTTTCCGACCCCAATTTTTATTTTTATTATATCTCCCTTAGTATATATTTTAAGAGGTACAACAAAAAAACCTTTTCGGCTTAGAGCTCCTATTATAGCATTAATTTCACTTTTTTTCAATAAGAGCTTTCGTGTTCTTGTTGTGTTGTGATCTTTTATATCGCCAGCCTTTTTATATAGAGGTATATTAATATTTAAAACAAAGGCTTCGTTTCCTAGTACTCTAACGTAAGACGCCTTAAGATCCGCCCCTTGTGTTTTTAAGGTTTTTACTTCGTGCCCTAAAAGTTTTATTCCGGCCTCTAGTTCGCTTTCTATAAAAAGATCATGATACGCCTTTTTGTTCGAAGCTATTGTTGACATTTATTATAATAGAATACCCCGATGCGGAAACTTATATTCGCAATTTTAGCAAAATATATAACTTTTGGCTATAATCCAGGGCCAACCAACACCCCATAGTCAATGACACTATAGGAGGTCAATCATCAGTACTATGGGTGCGTATATTTAATATTTGCTGTTCTTGCAAGTTATATCATTTGTGTTAATAACTTGGGGAGGGGTTTTATAAACAAATAACCCCATTTAATTTAAAAAGTTATAATAATTTGTAAGATATGACGCTTTCATTTTTAATGAATATTGTTTTGGATTTATTTTTTCCAAAATTTTGTTGTGGTTGCAAGAAATATGGCAGCTTTCTTTGTGATGACTGCGAGGCCGATATTAAATATGTGGAATCTAGCGTTTGTATTGTTTGCCAAAAGCCCTCGTCTTCCGGTCTTACTCATATTGGATGCGCGACAAAATATACTCCCGAAAAAATATATTCTCCTATGGTTTATAAAGGACCTGTAAAAAAAATAATTCACTGGGCTAAGTACAGAAAGGCATACAGGGTTTTAGATCCTTTAATGGAACTATTCCTATTAAGTTTAGAAGAAGATGGTGTAGAGCTTGGAGAGAGGTCTGTGGTCATTCCAATACCTTTGCATTGGCGGAAATTTATTAATAGAGGGTTTAATCAGTCAGAGTATATTGCTCAAAAGTTGGCGGAAGAGTATAAACTGGTTTTAAATGTAAAAGCTTTAAGTAAGGTTAAAAATACTAAGTCCCAAGTGGGGTTAAAAAAGAATCAAAGAAAAGATAATATGGAAGGTGTGTTTAGGGTTAATCCTTGGAGAGAAAAAGAGGTGCGGGGTAAAGACATAATACTTTTTGACGATGTGGCAACAAGCCACGCCACTTTTCTTTCTGCTTCTAAATCTTTAAAGAAAGCCGGTTGCCGGTATATTTATTGTTTTGCTTTGGCAAAGGACTAATTGCCAGCGTGGTCTTAATTTCTTTATTTATACGCCTTATGTATTG
>PFAQ01000024.1:0-705 GCA_002778645.1 Candidatus Falkowbacteria bacterium CG10_big_fil_rev_8_21_14_0_10_39_9 | reverse complement strand
ATTCCCCCCAAACCCCCCTTCCGCCCGCCCGCAGAAGCGACCCTTTCGGATTGAAAAACTGCCAAAGAACCTGAAAAAATATCGGCTCGAACTTCATTTTTAACTGGACTAAACTCATTTTATTTGTTATCATATTTATGAAGGGTTAGATAAGCACCCATACTAATACTATCATACTTAGAAAGCTATGAAAAGTCAAAACAATAATGAAACAATTGGGGATAAGATAAAACAACTTAGAAATAAGCAAGGATTAACGCAGGACGAATTGGCGAGAAAATCCGATCTTCCTTATACAACGCTGACTAAAATTGAAAGCAATGTAATAACCAAACCGACCATTCAAACAGTCGTAAAAATAGCCAATGGGCTTGGTATTACAATTGATGGTTTAATGAAGTAGATTATGCAACAAACAAAACAACTTTTAGCAATAAAAGAAGCGAGTATTTGGGCAAGCGATTTTTTAAAGCGCGAAATTAGCGAATCTAATATTTCATACCTTGTCCAATACGGAAAAATTAAAAAACACAACGGGGGCAATTCCGTTTTTGTTGATGTTGATGATTTGCAAAAATATTATGAATCATACAACGGAAATCGTGAGCTTGATTGGAAAAAAAAGCTCGGAAACGATCTTAATTGGGCACTATCTTTTGATAATCTGAGAGAAAAAGACACAACTAAACATGTTCATCGGTTGCA
>PFAQ01000050.1 GCA_002778645.1 Candidatus Falkowbacteria bacterium CG10_big_fil_rev_8_21_14_0_10_39_9 | reverse complement strand
AGTGTGCCGGTATTACCTCCTAAACAAAAAGACAGGGTATAGGAATTACCAGAATCAGTTTGTTGGTAACCAAAAGTATTTTTACGATCCAAACAAGCGCCATCAGCTGGAGTAGGCGCGGTAGGGATTATTTGCATATAAGTAGTAGTCGAATCAGTAGTAGTTGAATAGATCTGGCCAGTATTCCATTCCTCAGCAGTCGGATATCTATTCTGATCATTAAAGAATAACTCTAGAGCAGTTTGCACTTGTTTCATATCTCCAGCTCTTTTAGCATCTCTCGACTTCGCCCGGGCATTAGAGAGAGCAATAACGGAGATAGTAGCGAGGATTCCAATAATAGCTATAACCACCAGGAACTCGATGAGGGTAAAGCTTTTCTAGATTTCATAATGGTAAAATTATTTTTTGGTAGTTTTTTTGACTACCCGAGTTTCTTTCTTCTCTTGCATGAAATCAAAGATTCTTTTCAGTACCTCAGAAATAATCATGAAGTAGGAACCGGTGTTGTTTAGCTTATCTTTGATGGTTTGAGTTAAGTCGTTAGCCTTTTCACTTAAGTTGTTAAAAACTGTGGCCCCAGACTCAACCTTGTCTCTGATGAAGCGAGTGAGGTCACCTACTTTCTGCAGAGTGGCTTCAACCTCTTTGAGAACCTTATAAACGCTTCTCAGGCTGGCGATAAGGTAAAAAAGAGACCAACAGATAAAAACAGAAAGTCCGGCGATAGAGATAGATAGGACTAGATTAAGAATGTCCCGGCTGGCATTAAACATAAAGTTAGCGTTTTGATCTTAATTAGAAATTTCTAATCTGAGCCTCGAATTTAGATTGTAAGTGATTAATTAATTCTGTTTGAATGGTATCAATCTCCTCGGCCGTTAGGGTCCGATCATTAGATTGATAGATAATGTGAAAAGCTAAATTCTTTTTATTCTGTCCCAACTTATCACCGCTGTAAACATCAAAGAGTTCCACGCTGGTGATGAGTTCATTGAAATTTTTCAAAGCTTCTCTGATATCATTATACAATATTTTGGCATCAATTACAAAAGCTAGGTCGCGCACCATTGGTGGATATTTAGGGGTGGCGTGATATTGCTTGTAGCCGTAGTTTTTAGCTAGTTTTAATAATTCATTAAAACTCAGCTCTACCATGGCCACTATTTTCTTAAGACCATTGCTTTTGGCAATATTTTCGCTGACTTTAGCAATAGTGCCGATGTTTTTTCCTAAGACATTAATGCCTGCCTTTAATTCTTTGTCGCTGTAGCCAATATGAGCGTCGGTTGGCATGAAGCTAGTTTCCATTTGGGGACTGATTAAACTGTAAATTAAGTTGCTGACAATACTTTTGGCAGCGCCAAAGATTTCATTTTTGTCACCCGCTAAAATAATTCCGACTTGTTTTTCTTGATAAGGGAGGCGCTCTTCACTGTGGCTATTCTTCTTGAGGTTGCCAAAGACATTTAGAAATACTGAGCCGATTTCAAACAGCCCTAAACTATCATAGCGATATTGATTAGTACGAACATTGCCGATTAATCCGGGCAATAGATTTTGGCGCAATAGGGTGTGTTGCTTGGAAATCGGATTAACTAATTTGATATAGTTGGTAAAATCGAGGTTGAGCTTCTTGAGTTCATCTTCGCTGGTAAAGGAATAATTGTAGGCTTCAGTTAATTTACTTTCTTGAGCCAAGATAGTTTGGATTCGATGTTCCAGAATTATTTCTTCATTCTTAGTCGGTACTTCCATGGCGACCAGTGGCAGTTTAGCTGATAGATTATTGTAGCCATATAAACGCATGACTTCTTCGGCTAAATCCTCTTTGATAGAAATATCTTTGGTGGCTCTATTACTTGGAACTTTAACGGAAAAAGTTTCTTTGCCTTCTTGGTCTTTCCCGGTGGGAGTTAAAATGAAGCTCAGATTGTTTAAAATCTCTTTGCTTTTGGCAGCTGGAATTTCTTGGCCGACAATTTTATCCAACCAACCCAAATCGAAAGCGATCTCGGGAACAATTTTAAATTCTTGGTGTAAATCACTCAATCCACTCGCGATAGTCACTTTTTTATTATCTTTTTGGATCATCTTGACCGCCATCTTAAGAGCGTTTTCGGTGAGTAGTGGATCAAGCGCTTTTTCATAGCGCATGGAAGCGTCGGTTCGCAGCCCTAATTTAGTAGAGCCTTGGCGAATAGTAGCAGCATCAAAGTTAGCCGATTCAATGATAATGGTTTTAGTCTCCGGAGAGATAGCCGAATCGGCGCTGCCCATAATGCCGGCGATGGCAATGGCTTTTTGGCCATCAGTAATCAGCAATTGGCCGTCTTCTAATTTTCGGTCCTTGTCGTCTAGAGTTTTAATCATTTCGTCTTTCTTGGCAGAGCGGACTACAATTTTGGCAATATTCTTAGCTTCAAAGGCATGGAGCGGTTGACCCAAATCCAACATCACATAGTTGGTAATATCAACGATGTTATTGATTGGCTTGAGACCCACAGCAATTAATCTCTCTTGCAGCCATGAAGGTGATTCCTTGATTTCAATTCCATCTAATTTGATGGCCATGTATCTAGGACAGAGATTATAGTTTTCAATTTTGATGTCTAGTGGTTTTAGTTCAGAAACTTCTTTGCCTTTCTTTTGGACGGTGGCTCCCAAACTAATATCACTGAAATCAATCTCTTTTAATTTGGTATTTAAAATAGCGCTAATTTCGCGCGCTAGACCGTGATGACCCCAGAGGTCAGGCCGATTAGAAAGTGATTTATTATCAACTTCAATGATAATATCGTCTAGTTTTAGGTAGGAAGCAAAACTCTGGCCCGGTTTACCTTTGTCTATAATCATAATACCTTCATGACTATGACCTAGGCCCAATTCATCTTCAGCACAAATCATACCCTGGGATTTCTCGCCCCTAATTTCAGTTTCTTTAATTTCAACTCCATTAGGTA
>PFAQ01000013.1 GCA_002778645.1 Candidatus Falkowbacteria bacterium CG10_big_fil_rev_8_21_14_0_10_39_9 | reverse complement strand
CAATAGTTGGTAGCCATACCCACTTGTGGGGGCAAAGGTCCTACACCCAATTGATCTCCCTGAAAACTATAATAATAAGCGCCGGATTTTATTTTTAATTGAGACACTACTTTAGTTTTAGGTGAAGCCAAATTATAATTTAAAGTCTGGCCATTCAAAGTGTAATTATTATTTAAATTAAAATAAATCTCTTGATTGGCGGTGGCTTTAGTTTTAACGTACTTAACCTTAACTTTAAATTGACCTCCCTGCTCCGGGGCTAAAGCTCCAGTGAGCGACAAGACATTATTCTGCTCTTTAACTTGAGTACCAGATACCAAAGACCAATTACTAATTTTGAAATTAGCATTACCCAAAACTAAACCAAACTTAATATCGGTAAGCGGCACATCTTCCTGATTTTGATAGTTAACCAAATAGGTGACTTCCTCTTCGGCATTAATTACCGTTTTATCAGCTTCAATAAATACTTTGAAATTAGGAATCTTGATAATTAGATTCTGATTAGCGTTGCCCTGTTTCAATAATTGATTGGAATGATTCAGATAATAATCCGCACTAAAATTCTCATTACTTTTATCACTACTGGTTACGGCGGAAAAATTAATTACCTGTTCTACGCCACCAGCAATATTATCTAAACTAATTTCGTTACCACCCTTGACCTGCCAAGTATCATTAATCTTAATCTTTAAGTCAGTTAATTCTTTTGGACCATTATTTTTAATTTTAATACTGCCATTAAATTCCACCCCCCGATAAACATTATCTGGCAAACTTAATTGCGCCTCTAAAACAGAACCCTTGATTTCATAAGGCAAAGACCAAATAACCCCACCAAAGCATTGATCACAATTAAAGATAAAGCCAAAATCTGATTTAGCGTTTAAAGCCCCCAAGACTAAACCAGTCAACTTGATTTTACCATTAGAGCCTTTTTCTAGATCACTCAAATAAAAAGTATTAGAACTTTCATTAAAGCTACCAGCTGGTTCAGCGCTGGTTAAAATAAAAGTGCTGGGCAAATTAACCGCCAAAGAATTTTTGGTCACCGTCTTACTTGCCTCATAGGTCAACTCAAAAGACTCTAAGTTACCACTTTTAACTTGTTCACTCAAAGCCTTGTTTGAGAGAATAATATTCATTTTTGGCTTCCAATTCAAGATTAGAATATAAGCCACCAATAAAAAAATAATAATCAAGACAAAGGTAATATCAGCTACCAAATGAAAAGTACTATTTTTATAATGTTTTTCGTGGCGCGCTTGGAAGAATTTACGCATATTTTTGTTTAGTTATAAATTTTAATTAATATATAGACCTTAATTAAAAATTAGCGCTACTGGCCAAAATCTCATCGATGCCATCACTATTGATATCTTCCACAATAACCTTAACTCCAGTCTTCATGGTTTTGTCATAAGCCATAAATTTCTTTAACAACTTACCATAGATATCAAAGACTCTAATTTCTGGACCACCACCGGCGCCAGCGCCAGTTACAATTTCATTCTGACCATCACCGTTTACATCGCCCACGGCGACATTCACACCACCCTTAAAACCTTTGTCGTAAGCTAAAAATTTAAAAAATAATTTACCATCGGAACCGTAGATTCTCACCTCGGGAATCATCCCCGCTCCCGGACCAGTGACAATCTCCCGTTTGACGTCACCGCCAATTTGACCGCCAGAAACATTCACTCCGCCGCGGAAAGCTTTGTCATAAGCAAAGAAGCTACCCACCACTGCGCCATCAACTGACATTACCTGGACTTGTGGTCCACCACCCTTGCCGGCTCCTGTAATTATCTCATATTTACCGTTATTATCCAAATCAACCAGGGCCGTTGAAATTTCACCCTTGAACTTACTCTTATAAGGGTTGAAGACTTTAGTCTTCTTACCATTTTTATAGAGTGATAAAATTCCACCTCCATTAGCCAAAAATTCTTTATTTTGGTCATTATCAATATCGAGGACAATTATTTGTTCATTGCCGGGAAAATTATCTAAGTATGAGAAGAAGCCGTTCCGCACTTGAATTCCCTGATTATTATAAACTCGGATAAAATTACCGTTATAAAAGCTATTATTTACGATTTCAGTGTTGCGTTTTAGCAAAATGACGCCGTCATTAGGGGCGATTTTTATCCAGTTGATGATTGACCCATTATTAACACTGCGGTCCTGAGCGCCGTTAATCTTTTCAAATTCTTCTCGAGAAAAAATATATTTCTGTTCTTTACTGGTAGAATTTAACATCACAATACCATTCTCAAAATCACGGCGCCACAGACCAGCCTTAAACTTCTCATTAGTTTTATCTAAAATATTATAAGCCGGAAAAAGTGGTTTACCTAAGTTAATATTGTACTCATCATACCACCATAATTGGGCGTGATTAGTGTTGTCATAGTCATAACTAAAATAACCTGAATCTTGCATCAGGGTGCTAGCTAAACCAAAACGAACTTTAGTAAAACTATTACGATCTTTACTGTAAGTATTGAGTACCGAAATATTGGGCTGACGATTGGTAGCGGAAATTTTAGTATAAGTATTCATAGACCCCGTCCAAGTACCACCATTTTCCCAGGGACTCGGAAAACTTTCAAACATCATGCCGTTTAAATAGGGTTGGTAGCCGTCATAAACCATACCATTGCCCATGATAATAAAATTATTACCCATCAATTCCCGACTACGTGTCAGCATCGCTTTATTGCCACTAGCCCAGTCGCGATTGATTTCGGCAATCGGCCGAATATTACCATTACGATTAATATCCATGTCGCCATTTCGAACCCAAGTCACATCACCCCAGAGATTATCATAAAAAACCCCATCCCAAAGTCCGGAGTCATAAATTTCATTTTTTACAAAAGTTGGCAGATACTCATTCCACTTGTCGCCAGCAGCAGAACTGCCGCAACCACTGGTAACGTTTAACATATAAGTGCCCGGCCAAAAAGAAATCTTGTTGCCGGCCTTGTCCTTCAGCCACCAAGAGGTATCAATATTATCCACTAACTTTTTCCGTAAGTTACCATAGAACTGCCATTGGTTCTGATAGATGCCACCGATCACTTCTTGCGAAGTGATATAGGCTAAAATTTTAATATCCGGGTTCAACTGTCTAATCTTTTTCACATTAGCGCGACTATTATTCTCAACCTCCATATCCAGAATGAGAAGATCCCATTTAGCCAGCTCCTCGACTTCAGAGTCTTCAATCGTCCATTTCAAAAAATAATTAGCCAGACGGGGATAAGTGCGACTGACATTTTCTTGAGCAAAACCAGAAACTGGCCATAAAATAGCCAATATTAGGAATATATTTATAATTACTTTGATTTTCTTCATATTACCCCCATATTACAACAAATAAATGATTTTGTCAAAGTTATTTTAGCTCCAAAACATTAATTTCTGGTCGGCACAAGAATCTCATTGGAAGTCCTACTGTTCCGAGGCCAGAAGAAACAAAAACTGGATAATTACCAATCTGATAAAGGCCAGCATCAAAACCGTAATCGCTCGGAATAGCTAACTTGTATAACCAGGGCAAACGGATTTGACCGCCATGAGTGTGCCCCGCGATAGTGAGGTCAGCTTCTGAGCTGGTAGGATACTGATATAAAATATCAGGATTATGAGTCAGAGAAATTAATAATTGATTAGGGGTATCTTTTTTAAGTAGTTTAAAGTCCGCGTTGTTGTTGTAATAATCACTGAGCCCCACCAACTTGATGGCCCGGCCCTTAATTACTAAATCTTCTGTCTGGTTATCCAGAACTCTAATGCCATCAGCTTCGAGAGTGGCTATTAATTCCACAGCGACATCCGTTCCCCGCGGTCGACCATAGTCATGATTACCTAGCACTACGGCCAAAGGTAATTTAATTTTTTTAAGTTCGGTAAATTCCGAAAAATTATCAATTGCCAGTTTGAAAACAAAATCACCGGGGATCAAAACTAAATCACCATCTAAGGTATTGATCCGATCGACAATTCTTTTTAGTTTAGCTTGAGAGGAAAAGAGACCAATATGAAAATCGCCAGCCACAATCACCTTAAGTCCATTCCCTTTTCCATTTAAATCAATGGTTTCATAATCAATCTTGATTAAATTTGGCTCCACAAAGCGAGCATAGATAAAGAGTAAAATAAAAAACACCAACACGAAGTAAAGTGAGCGGCGTTTTTTAACAGCCAAATAAATTAACCAAGCCAGAAGTGGAAAAGCCAAATAACTCAGATAGACTATTAACCATAGAAGCACATAATCACACATAAAACTATTTTAAAGAAATAACTGACAAATTATTAGGTAAAAAGCGCCGTAAAACTTCCGGCACCACCACTGATCCGTCAGCCTGTTGAAACTGCTCTAGGATAGCTGGCAGTAAACGACTAGTAGCCAAACCGGAACCGTTTAGAGTGTGCATAAATTCTGTCTTCCCTGTCTCCTTGTTCTTGAAGCGCATCGCCCCCCGACGACATTGATAATCTAAAGAATTAGAGACGGAGCTCACTTCCTTATAGATCCCCATACTAGGAATCCAGACCTCCAGATCAATAGTTTTAGCCATGGCCGCCGAACAATCACCGGCCGCGAGTTGACTGGTCTGGAAATGAAGCCCTAAACCAGCTAAAAGTTTTTCCGCTTGAGAGCGCATTTGATCAAAGGCAGTCCAAGATTCTTCCGGACGAGTATATTGAAACATTTCTATTTTGTTGAACTGATGACCCCGGATCATACCCCGCTCTTCCTTGCGATAACTACCAGCTTCCCGCCGGAAACAAGCTGAATAAGCAAAATATTTATGAGGTAATTCCGCGGCTGACAAAATTTCATCACGATGATAATTACCCAACATCATTTCTGAAGTGGCATTCAAACATAATTTATCTTCGGTCCAGAATAAATCATCTCTAAACTTAGGTAAATGACCCGAGGCCGTAGCCGAAGCTTCATTTAATAAGAAAGGTGGAATAATAAAAGTATAGCCGTTGGTAGTATGAAAGTCGATAAAATAATTTAACAAAGCCCACTCGAGCAAAGCCCCAGCGCCTTTGTAAATCCAAAAACCAGAACCAGACATTTTAGCGGCTCGTTCATAATCAATAATATCTAAAGTAGTAGCCAGTTCCACATGATCCTTGGGAGTAAAATCAAATTTAGGCAACTCACTAAAAGTATAAACTACCTTATTATTCTCCTTGCCGCCGGCGACCACATCATCGGCTGGAATATTAGGCAGAGCTAACATCTTATCAGAGAAATCAGCCTCAACATTAGCTAAATCACTATCCAAAGCTGCAATTTCTTCCCCTAAAG
This sequence comes from Candidatus Falkowbacteria bacterium CG10_big_fil_rev_8_21_14_0_10_39_9, assembly GCA_002778645.1. Taxonomy (GTDB): domain Bacteria; phylum Patescibacteriota; class Patescibacteriia; order Patescibacteriales; family UBA12465; genus CG1-02-41-21. The sequence continues at coordinate 8,266 of PFAQ01000013.1, read as the reverse complement.
ACTTCATGCGAGTAATAGTGGCAGCATCCGGCTTAGTTTTAGAGAACTTGTTTCTTTCTGATTTTAATTCCTCCACCTTGCCAATAATTTCTTTACGTTTATCATCTAAACTAAAGATAGTCGCTAAATCTAAATCAGCCGGATCCATTCTTTTAAGCAAGGCCGCTTTAACTTTAACCTCGTTTTCTCTTAAATATTTAATATCTAACATATATTTATTAATTAATTATTTCCCCACCAAAAGCTTTCATTATATTATCCATGGAACTGGGTGGTTCGTTATTATTATCAATGTTATTAGTCCCTGGAACTACTTCGGCAGTTTCGGTGCTGACCTCGGCCAACACTAAATTTTCATCCAATAAAGCTTCAAAGTTCAAAGGCGTGCCATAAACCTCAGCTAAGAATTTTTCTAAGACCGGTTTGATTTGAGCAGAGTTAACTCGATCTTTATGAAAACGGTATTTAAAAGTTAATAGCAATTTAGAGTTTTTGACGTCAGAGATTTCACAGGCCTGGAGCACAAACGGCAAAGAATGATTCAGAGGTTTAACTCGGACTAAAACCTCGGCCCACTTAGCCGCAATTTCTTCCCGACTCAAGTCAACGCTAGGACCATCAGTTGTCACAATAATTTTCTCGGCTATTTCTGGTTTATTTTCTACTTCCCTAACCTCTTCCACAATAGTAATTTTTTCTTTTATGACAACTGGATTAGATTTAATTGGAGGAGCTATGGATGGACTAGCCGGAAATGATTTAGCTCTAGTCTCCCCTGCTAAGCTAAATTCAACAATGGCCAACTCGAGCGGTAATTGAGCAATAAAACTATTCTTCACTTCTTGGATGATGGAGTTAAATCTCTCAATAAAACGAATAATTTGCTCCAAATTTAGCTCACTTGATACCTGGCCCAGCTTGATTTCCAAAGACTCGCCTAAATCCAAACCGAGGCTAGAAGTGAGAGAGGGGTTCACCTTCCCTAACATTATTTTCCGTAAAATTTCTATCATATCAACTACAAAGTTTTTTAAATTGATACCATTATCCGCCAAGTTATTTACCAATTGAATCGCTCGCATAGCATCTTTCTTGCTGAGATATTCCAGAAGCGTAATAATTTCATTTAAATCATTTTTGGGAATTACCAAATCAGCCTCCTCTTGAGTAATTTCATCACCGCCGATGGAGATAATCTGACCCAGCAAACTTTCCGCATCCCGCATATAGCCATCGGAGTAGCGGGCGATTGATTCCAAAATACTTTTATCAATCTTAATATTTTCTTGGTGCACAATATAATCCAATTTTTTGACCATATCCACCACGCCAATCCTTTTAAAATCAAAGCGCTGGCAACGAGAAATGATAGTATTGGGAACTTTATGGATTTCAGTCGTGCATAAAATAAAAATAACATGTTGCGGTGGCTCTTCCAACACTTTAAGCAGAGCGTTGAAAGCCGAAATAGATAACATGTGAACTTCATCAATGATAAACACCTTGTAGTGGCTATTATGGCTGCCAATACGGCTTGAGGAAATAATATTTTCCCGGACATTATCCACGCCCGTATTGGAAGCGGCGTCGATCTCAATAATATCTAAGTTACGCCCAGTATTAATATTCACACAGTTGGAACACTCATTACAAGGTTCATAGTCCCCCTCCTTCAAGTTAGAGCAATTAACCGCCTTGGCTAAAACTCGGGCCATAGTAGTTTTGCCTACTGCTCGCGGACCACAAAAGAGATAAGCTTGAGCAATTTTATGAGCCACAATCTCATTCTGCAAAATAGTTTTAATATAATTCTGCCCTAAAATCTCCGCGAAATTCTGGGGCCGATATTGTCGATATAATGTAGCCATATTAGGACATTATATCTTAGTTTTATTAATAATAAAAGATATTGACAGGACGATAATAATATCGTAAAGCGAAAAAAGTCCTTTAAATTTTAAACCATGGAAATGAAAAAATGTGTCGGTGAATTCTACTCTATTATTACCGACGAAACTGAAAAAAACGACGTAGAATCTATTGAAAGATGTCTAGAGAAAATAAACATTGTCTAATCTCGCTATGAGAAAAAATACGAGCTCTCCAATGGCGAACTTCTATATGGATAGGCTAGACCTAAATCTCAATCCGTAATTAGATTAGATTTTCGCCACGCCAAAGATATTTATATCATGACTCTTTTAATTCGGGCTCTTAATAATTTGGGCTGGGATTGCATTGTTATGGAAAATGGCAGCAACAAAAAGCACGATGACAAAATCGTGCTTTTATATTTTTCTGATAATATAAACTATTGAATCATTCCACTACGACGTAAAATTTCAGAATCTACCAAACCACGGTCCTGACCAAATTTGTAGCGACTCAAAGTTCTAATCTTCTTGGCCATATCCTCCCGAGCTGTACCCATTAAAGGCCAAACGGTCTGAAAAGAAAAAGGTCTGGTAGTGGAACCATCAACTAATAATTTAATAAAACCACCGCGACCAACGTTGACCAGATCATATTCGTTAAAAACAGGACCAAAATCTTTAGTCAAAAATTGCGCATCTTCAGCCCCGACTTTAAAGCTAATCATAGTACCCACGTTACCAAAAATAGCATCCTTAATCTGATTATCATTATTCTTGCTGAGCTGACCAATATACTGATGAGCAACAGTGAGAGACAAGGCATACTTTCGAGCTTCGGAGAGAATCTGACAAATAGAGTTAGTGGTAAAGTTCTGGAACTCATCAATATAGAGATAGAAATCTTTTCTTTGCTCTTGGGGAATATCGGTCCGAGACAAAGCAGCCATCAAAATCTTGCCCACCATAATCATACCTAGTAAATAGGCATTGGTTTCGCCAATGGCGCCTTTCGGTAAATCAACCATCAGAATCTTCTTGTTGTCCATAATATCTCTCATGTTGAAAGCACTCTTCTGCTGACCAATAATCGGGCGCATCATGTCATTGGCGACGAATGGGGTCAATTTAGAAGTGATATAAGGGACGATATTAGCTAAAGCGGCGTCACCTCCGGCCTTGTCAGCTTCTTTGCGCCAGAAGTCAACCACGGTTGGATTTTTACACTTATTGAGCTTCATCTTGCGGAAATTTTCATCCGCTAAAACTTTAGGAATTTCCATTAAAGTTGAACCAGTTTCCGGATCGTCCATAATTAACAGAAGTGCGTTTCTCATATACTGTTCAAACATTGGGCCACCGGTGGCTTTCAAGTCATACAACTTATCAAAAATACCGATCATTTCATTAATCACAAAACTCTTCTGTTCGGGATAACGTTCATCAAATTCTAATAAGTTAAGTCCCATCGGTCGCTCCGTATCGGCCGGAGAAAAGACAATTACATCCTCTGCTCGCTCGGGCGGAATGCGATTTAAAACATCTTCAATCAAATCACCATTTGGTTCCATAACACAGACGCCATCACCACTCTCAATATCCTGAATAATCATATTAGCCAACAAGACTGATTTACCAGTACCAGATTTACCGACAGCATAACAGTGACGACGGCGATCAATCCGCTTAATACGAATATCAGTTTTAATCCCCCGAAAAATATTATAGCCTAAAATAAGACCTTCGGTCGGAATATTATTGGGGGCTGGCGCCGTCTTAGATACCAACCAATCAATGTTCGGAGTCTCGGTATGAGGTAGGGGAAAATGAAAGAGACTACAAACCTCTTCCGTGGTTAATAAAAAGGCCTGACCTTCTATAAAACGGCGATAGATAAAATTATTAATTGTCCACCGTTGCCCTTTCTTAATATTATTACTAAAGGTATTACCATACTCATAATAATTATATTCGTTATAGGCCGTAGCAATATTATCTAAATAAGTTTGCGCTCGCAATTTGTCGGGAGCAGAAACTATCAAGCGCAAATTAACGTCTAAACCAGCCTTAGAATTTTTTTCCTCCATCTTTTTCAACATTTCTTTTTCCTTTTCAGTCAACTCTTTTTTGGGATTATTAGGATCATTATCTTTAGTCTTAGCTTCAAACATATTAAATGGTCCTAAAATAATATAGTGAATAATAAAATTAGTGAAACTGCTCAAGGCCGAAGAACTCATTTTAAAAATATCCTTCACGCTTTGTTTTTTATAAGCATTAGAAACCACATCCTTCATGGTTTTATGCCAATTCTTTTTAGCACTACGAACTACGTATTGAACACTAACGCTTTCACCTAATTCCAACTTAGACATGACATTAACGATTGGATTCATCGGATCAGCTTCCATGTCTTTATAAGTTTTAAAAGGAAAAACAAAGCTACGTTTTGGTCGGAGGAAGCCAGCTAAAATTACACCCTGACTAGTAAAGGCATTATAATCATTGACCTCTTCAATGGAAGCTTCCGGATAATGAGCGTGGATTTGTTGTTCTAAATAGAGTGCTTTCTGGCGCGGAGTGGCTACATAAAAAGAAATTTTGCTATTATGGGCCACGATTTCAAAAGAAAAATGATCCTCGCGCCCCAAGAGCCAAGGCTTTAATCCCCGCTCACTCTTTAGACCGCCAATGCTAGAAAAAATAGTTTCACCCTGGGAAATCGCCTCGTGCAATTGTTGGGTACTTAAACTGGTGTTACCCCCATCTTCCTTCGGTTTTTCTTTGGGCATTCGAACGAGAAAAACCATCTGATCAATATGGCTATTGTCTACAGCCCATTTTTTAATTAATTTTTTAACCACCATTAAAAAAATTATAATTCCAAAAGTTAAAAAAATCAGCGGCCAAAAATTAGCATTTTCAGTCGCTGCCAAACTAGAGTTGACTATTACTGGGGCCAAGTTGGGATCCATAGTTTTAAATCAATTATTTTTTATTTTTTTAAACTAACAATTTTATCCGCTTTAATTTTTGCTTCCTGCTCCAGAAAAAATTTATTAATGCCAGGAATAATTGCCAACCATTTTTTAATAATAGCTACAATCTGTTTAATCTTAAATTTGGTCTGATCCAGGAGACTGCTAATTTTTTTAACAGCCTCTTCTCCACCCATTCTAAATTCGACCTGTTTTTTAGGCGGTAGGTTTAAATAAATATCAGTCAGACCATCAGATAAAATAGCATCAATCTGTTCATCTCTTAACTGTTGCGCTGTTTTAGTTGGTGCCACTCGTCGCACCACTGGGGCCGCTGGACGCTCTGCTGGTTGAGCTTCTTCAGTCTTCTGAGCCATCTGCTCCACCATCTGCTCCGCCGTTTGTTCTGGTGTTATTTCCGCCTCCGGCTTAACCCCAGACGCTTGCTCAGGAGAACCAACGCTTTCTATTTTTTTTGCTATTTGATCTTCGGCCATAAAATTAATCTACAGAAATAGCCATCACCGGACAAGCCTTAGCTGCCGAAGAAGCACATTCTTTATCATCGGAACTAATAACTTCCGACTTACCGGCACTATTGATTTTGAAAACATTGGGACACATACTAGCACACATGCCACAACCAATACATTTGTTGTCATCTACTTTGATAGCCATAGTTTTACTAAAAAATCCAAAAATCAAATGCCACTTTGACCAAATGATTAATGATTTAAATTAAGTTTATTTTATAATGTTATTATACCATCATCTCTAAAATAATAAAATAGCTTGATATTGACAGCTTTCCCCTAGTTTGATATATTAAAAACATTGATAATTATTAAAAAGTTAAGCAGAAACGCATTTAACCAAGGCTTATCAAATAAGCCTAATTTGTGTGTTTTTCAGAGTAAATATGTCACATAAAAAAGCTGGCGGCAGTACGACGCTGGGACGAGATTCGATCAGCAAACGTTTAGGTGTTAAATTGTATGACGGTGAGAAAGCCAAACCAGGCGCTATTATCATCAGACAAAGAGGCACTAAATATCGAGCCGGCGATAACGTCAAGCGCGGTAATGATGATACACTATTCGCCCTTAAATCAGGTATAGTCAAATTTACCACCAAGAAGTTACGGAAATTCGACAATACCTTGAAGACCGCTAAAATTGTTAATGTCACTCCTTACGTTGCTAAATAAGCTATAAAAAACAGTCCGGTATTACTGGGCTGTTTTTTGTTACTCGAAAAAAATGTTTTTGGGTAATCAAAAAGGCTTTCTTGGAAGAAAGCCTTTTAACAAAATTTGATTCTCTTTTTATTTACGAAGTGCACTCACTAGACCAACTAATTCGATACCAAAGCCAAAGCCATTGGCAACATAATTATCACGACTTGGTCTAGTGTAAGTTAGGCGTCCGAATTCACCATACTTAGTGAACCTGTCAAAACCAATACCGAAAGTAAAACTCAGACCAGGATCATAGACCCCGAAGGTATTAAAGTTGCCATAATTCAAGCCAGTAATTAAGGATAAACCAAATTTATCGTTAATTGGCAGAATGAGTGGTTTAACTTCGAAACCAATATTTCTTATAATCGACACAGAGTCTCCCGTGGTCCATCTGTTGGTAGTTAAGGTATCGTCCAGAGTTGTAGATAAACTACTTACTCGGGGATATTTCAGACTTAGCTTCAAGGAGAAACTGTAAAAGATGTATTCGGAACTGGCATAAGGATTATCTCGAAAGATGTCCAAACAGCCGTTGAAATAAAAACCGTTCCAGGTCTTCGTCCGGTTCCAAATTGATGAAGATGAAATAGTACTGTCAGCTACAAAAGTAGTTTTGACACGCTCTATTTGATCAACCTGTTGACCGTTAATGTAACCAGCACCAAATTGTAAAGCAGTGTTAAACCCATTGTCAAACAATGGACCGTTTCCCATGCTGACTTTTTTGTAAGCTAATCCGATTGTATAATACTTAGCATAACCGGCTATAGTATCAAACAAATGATTATTCTTATTAAAAGAAAATTCAGCTCCAAAGCCATTTTTCAAAAAAGCTCCAGCTCCAACCTCAAAGAAGTTGTAATCACCGAAACGAACTGTATCGGTAGTGCCATCGCTGTAAAGAAGAATTTCCCTGGGTGTTTTGGAATTACCTGCTTTGTAATTTAGGTTAAACTGATTGATTTCATCCTGACCAAAGGCTGTGCCTGCGATCAAGGAAATTACTAATATAACTAATATTCTTTTCATGATATCGGGTTTTCGATTGTTTCTACTAATAAATATTTATTGAACTACCATTTAAATCTCCTAAATCAAGAGACTTAAACGGTAGCTCAATAATCAATCAAAAATCGATAAGAATGAAATGATATCAAAGTACTGACTCTATTTTAGCACAAACGATATTTTTTGTCAATACTCAGGGGTAATGTGCACACACATATGGCGGTTTTTCAACCAATATGCCAATATACGGCCATATGTGGACAAAACTACCAAATAACGCTCTGGAAGAGCGACTAAGATGGATAATGCCCATCATCAATAAACAAATGAAGCTGAAGGATATGGCTTCGGTGTTCCCCGGAGGGCAAAGGACTCTGGAGCGTTGGGTGGCAGCATATCGAAGCGGGAGAAAGTCTGGATTGATACCAAAATCAACTCGACCCAAAACTCAACCGAATGAGACATCGATTAGGGTCAAGGAAAAAATAATTGAATTAAGAAAAGAGACCAGGCTGTGCGCCAAAAAACTAAACTATAAATTGAAGAAATAAAATATAAAAGTTAGCGACCGAGTAATCGGTAAAATAATTAAGACTGAGGGGTTGATTAGAAAATATCGAATTATAAAATTGAAATATAAATATATAAAAGTTCCACTGGCTCAAGGAGATTTAGTGGAAATAGACATTAAGTTTGTACCCCATAAAATCAAGGGTAAACGATACTATCAATATACCGCCATTGATTGCGCTAGCAGGTGGCGATATCTGGAGGCCTATGAGAATGGAGATAACGAGAGTACGCTCCAGTTCTTGGCCAAGCTAATCAGTGTGGCCTAATTTAAAATCAGAGCCATCAAAACAGCCAACGGAGCTTGCTTCACTAACCGCTATACCGGCTACCAGAAATCAATTGATCCCTTGAATCCCAAACTTCACGCCCTTGATTTGGAATGTCAGCGATTGAATATTATTCATTATCTGATTGATCCCGGCAAGCCGGCTCAGAATGGCAAAGTAGAAAGAAGCCACTGAACTGACCAGGAGCATTTCTACGATTTGAATAAGTTTAAGAGTGTGATAGATTTAAAGAAGAAGCTTAGAATCTGGAATGATTATTATAATAACCTCGAACATTGCGCTTTAGGCGGCAAAACTCCAAATGAGATG
>PFAQ01000003.1 GCA_002778645.1 Candidatus Falkowbacteria bacterium CG10_big_fil_rev_8_21_14_0_10_39_9 | reverse complement strand
ATATCGACTGTAAATTGAGAATATCAGGCATTAATTTTCCATATGCCTACCGGTTCAGTTTAGCCAGGACTAATCACTTTTCCCATGCTCGCCTATTGTGTCTTCTCATATTTAGCTTTAATAGTGTCAACTATATCATGGACGAGTGCAACATATTGACGATATTATAACATTGTGGTATGGTCTTTTATTACCTTAACAATCTAAACTAAGAGGAGGTCACCGTGAATTTAGTTATTAACAAAGAAATATTGCCCAGTCTAGCTGTTTTGTTAATAGACATGCAAGATTATTTTATAAACAGTCGAGAGGAGCGTCAGGCTTTGATACCCAAACAGGTTGGGGTTATAAAATTCTGTCAAAAAAACGATGTGCCAATTGTGGTTATTGAATATTCCAATTTTGGTCAAACCACCAAGAGATTGGTAGATGCCACTAAACGTCTCTCACCTGAAAATGTCTATCGGGTTATTAAGTCTAGCGAGGATGCTTTTGCGGAGACTGGTTTACAGGATTTATTGCAGGGAAGGGGGGTTAAATATCTTTTGGTGATGGGCGTCAGCACTTGTGCTTGCGTCTATCAGACAGCCTTTCACGCCTTTCAGGCTGGCTTTAAAATCATTACCAGTCGAGATTTAATTGAAGGGTATCGGGAGCAGTATAAACAAAGAATATTGTGGTATGGCGAAAATGGCCCATGCTATGATAATTATAAGCAGTTATTGGAAGACCTTTCGTAAAATCAATGAAAACAGGTTTAAAATTAGACCTGTTTTTTATTGACAACTATATAATAAACCTGGCTGTATAAATTAGTTATACATGGTGGTGGGTTAATTAAATAAAAAAGCCTTTTTTTGTAGATATTGGGTATTAGATTTTGATATCTATACCAACTGTGATGCGCTTTTCTTTAAACTCCAAATCATATGCCGGGTTAACCCAGATGCTAATCCCGGATTCCGGTTCGGTATGTTTGAAAAACACTCCAGTTCCGTTATATCGCCAAGACATTAATCCTAGAGACAGCTTCTTGTCAAGAGAATATCCAGCAGTGCTTTTATACCACCAATCTCCTTTACCTTCACCTTTTTCAAAACAGGTATAGAAGGAAATTTTGTCGTTTCCCATCCACAAACTGCCAGCGCCACGATAGAGTGCGCCACCGTTTGGTACTGCGGGTAAGGAAGTTTCTATACCTCCCATTAGTCCCAGTTCTAAATAGGTAAAAGGGGAATAGCTAACACCAACCAGTCCTTCAGCCCAGGATTTTTCCACCAGGCTAAAGTAGGAGAGTTTTACCTTGCTAGTTTTGGGTCCGGCATAGCCAAAGATATTGATATCGGGTTCTACACGACCTTCATGGGTATATTTTCCAAACATTTGGACTTGAGCGTTTGAAACGGGGATAGTTATGATCAGAATTAAAAATGCAATTACTAACTTTTTCATGATATATACATATTTGGTTAATATTAAGTTTTAAATAACAGTTCAGTATTTTCAGGGATTGACACTATTTTGTCAAACAGCTTTGTATATTTTCTGGCCTTCTGGTATAATAAATTTATATTAAGTAAAGCATGCTCATGAAAAAGAAATCAGCTTTTACTCTCATTGAGCTTTTAGTGGTAATTGCTATTATTGGCACCTTGGTTACCATTTCAATCGTAGCTCTATCTAATTTCTCGGGCTAAATCACGCGATGCTAAAAGGGCAGGTGATATTAAACAGGTGTCGACCGCTCTAGAATTGTTTTTTAACGATAATAATCGTTACCCGACGGTGGCGGAATGGGAATCACAGAAACTACTCTCGACCTCTACTGGCTCCACCTCAACTTACATGCAGATTATTCCGGCGGCCACGGTTCCGGTTGATGGTATTTGTACTCCAATCCAAAATTCCTTGGTTTATATTCCCACGGAAGATGGTGGCTCTTACACTATTTCTTTTTGCTTGGGTAACAATACTGGAACTCTCGCCCCGGGACCTAAATGTTTAACTCCGGGTGGAATAATTGATCGCGATTGTTTTGTGTGTGGTGATCAAATCAGCGCCGAAACTATTGCTGGTCATACTTGTAATACGGGCGCCCCTGATTATGATAAATGTACCTACAACACCGTGTTAATAGGAGATCAGTGTTGGATGAAAGAGAATCTAAATGTGGGGACTATGGTTCTGGGCTCGGTCAATCAAGGTAATTATTCCGCTGGCATCCAGAAATATTGTTATAATAATAATTTATTGATTGCTGATAATGTTACGCCTCACAACTATTGCGCGACTGACGGCGGCCTTTATCAATTACATATGGCCATGGCCAAAAACCAGTCTTGCGATGCGGTCGATTGTACAGCTTCGCCTAGTGATGTTTGTTGTTCTATGACTGGCAGAGGAATTTGCCCGATTGGTTGGCATTTGCCCAGCGACGTTGAACAAAATACTTTAGAAAATTATTTGAAAGATAGTGGTCAGACTTGTGATGCTAACAGGCAAGCTGGTTATGATTGTGCGACTGCCGGAACTAAGATGAAAAATGCTGCCGGATTTAGTTGTCTCTTGGTGGGCAGACGTAATTCCAATAATACCTTTACTGGCTGGGGAACTTATGGTCGTTTTTGGTCAGTTTCCACTATCGGTTTAGATGCTTGGTACCGGCTGGTTTATAGTGGTAACACGACTGTTGGTCGTTATCATCTGCCTCGGACTTATGGCTTGCCCGTTCGTTGTATAAAGGATTAATTTATTGTATAACGCCGAGATAAGATAATTTAATTTATTCTATGAAAAAAAAATCCGCCTTCACTCTTATAGAACTGTTAGTTGTTGTTGCTATTATCGGAATTTTAGCTACTATCTCTACTGTTTCTCTTTATAATACGCGAGTCAAGGGCCGAGATGTCAGAAGAGTAGCTGACACTAAACAAATTCAAACTGCCTTAGAATTATATTTTAATGACATGGGTCGTTATCCCACGGTTTCGGAATTTGAATCTGGCACAATTAAGTCCACTTCAGTTTTGGATGGGGATCGGATTTATATGTTGATTGTTCCTTCGGCACCATCACCAGCTGATGGTAGTTGTGATAATACTAGTAATGCCTTTACTTATACTACTGATAGCATGGGCACAACTTATAATATTTCCTATTGTGTGGGTGGACCAACCGGTGGTCTGGCTTCTGGTCCAAAGTGTGCTGCTCCTGATGGCGTAATTAGTGCTGCTTGCGGAGAAACTGGATCAACCCTGGCTAGTCGTAATGCTCAGAGACTAGCTGACATTCAATCAATTGAAACTGCCATGCAAGCTATGTATAGTGCTAATGGTTATTATTTCACCACCGGACCGCTTCTTTATTATAATTATTATGGAGATTCTTGGATTGATGGAGCTCAACGTCACGGTAATTGTTCTACAGTAACCAGTGAGCCAGCCAACCCTGTGGGCGGTGTTTATGGACCAAGTATTCCTTGTCCCGCTAGTAATAATAGTGACTGGTGTATAAAATTAGGGGCAAATGTCAGTGACCCCAATGAAAGCTCGGGGACAGCTTGTAATAGCGGCACGGTTTATATGAGAAATATCCCACTTAATAATTATTTGCCGGTTGGTACTTGGACTACTGGTTTGTGGCCCTATCATTTTTATGTTTATAATGATTATAATGGTAGCGATGATTATTTCCGGATTAGTTGGCGCCTGGAAGAATCTAGTGCTAGGGCCAGTGATCATTTTGTTAACGGTGTGGCGACTGATTGTGGTTCTGATGAAACAGCGCCCAATGGCATTCTGTGTAATTAACAGTTTTTAAAATTTTAATAAATTATCCCCAAAACCCTTAACTGGGATATTAGTAATCAGTTGATTTTAATCTTTTTGACTCGTTAATATCGGGCGCTTAAAGTCGGCTGGTTTGGAGCAATCATTTGCCTCGTTGGATTTAATTAATATTTAGTGGACTTCCGCTGAATATCTTGGGGATGATTTTTTAGATATGTTGGAGCAGATTTTGAGTGCGGCTAATTTTGAGTTGGCTTATTTAAAAATCGTAGAACAGTTTGCACTAGATCGGAAGAATTGGCAGTATCACGGTTTGGACAATCTGCTTCTGACTGACTATGATTTAAGTTCTGGAGAATTGATTGCTACGGCGCAACTAGAGTTACGGCAGAAGAAAGCGATTGAGCCAGCCCTAGCCCTAAAAATACCAAAAAAAAGTAATCCCGCTAAATTTCGGGAGATTTTTATTTATAATCTAAAGGAGCGCGTTAAGGCTCAAGCTATCTATCAAGCAGTCTTACCAGTTTTCGAAAGCAGGTTTTCTGACCGGCTTTTTTCATATCGTCCGGGTAAGCCACCCTATCTAGCCGCTAAGAATTTTGGCAGACGTTATCGTAGTCATTTTAAAAGTGATCAAGCTTTGATTTTGGATTTGGAAAATTATTCTGATTTAATTGACAAAGATATTCTATTTGCTCAATTGCAGGGCATTTTTACTGAGGTTGAGGTGTTGGAGCTTTTGCGCCTATTCATTTATAATCAGGTGTATCGGGAGGGAATTATATCACAACCCACTAAGGGCTTGGTTCAGGGCGTGCCTTTAATCGCTTTATTTGCTAATCTCTATTTAACCGACCTCGACTTCAAATATCAGTCTCAGGTGCCGTTTTATATCCGGGTAGGGGATGATATTGCGCTACTCGATCAAAGATCTGACAAGCTCGCGCGGATTAAGGCAGAGTTTATCAGTGATTTGGAGGCTAAAAAGCTAACGGTTAACACTCGTAAATTATTTCTCGGTTCGGCCCAAGACCAATTTTCCTTTTTGGGTTATAGTTTTAACAATGGTCTGATTAGTTTAGAGCCCTCCTTCGTCCGAAAGTTGGAGTTGGGTTGGAAGCAAATATTAGTCCACAAACATTTATCTGAGAGTCAGAAAGATCGTTTGTTTAGAAAGAAACTGGCTGAGCCTAAGAATAATTATAATTTTCAGTTTGCCAAAATTATTAAAGATAAACCCCAGGTTAACGACTCGGGACAGTTAGAGAAAGTTTCGGAAAGTTTCTTTCGGATTCTAACTAGATTTTTCTACATTACTTATTCATCCCGCCATCGGCGTTTATTGGTGGATCGCCTAAATCAATTTGGCCTGAAATCGCTTTATAGTTATTATAAGAAATTCCATTATGAACGAGATTAAAAAACAAGTCGGATTAATCCGCCGCGTTAAATTTATTCGCAGTCAGTATCAATCGATTAGATTGTCTGGTTTGCATTATCGTTTTCTGGCTAATTTTTTCAAAAAAAATCGCTGGTTTATTTTGGTTTTAATTATTCTCCTTTTAACTCAGGGATTACTAGAAGCGCTTCTGATAATTTTTAGTCGGAATCAATTATCTACCCAACAGAATATCTTATTAGCGCCAATTTTTTGGCAGTTCTTGGCGATGATCTTAGTTTTTTTCTTTATTAACTCCTTCTTTTCCATTCGTCAGGAAAAAACTTTGGGGGTATGGCTAGCTAACAGTATCCGTCATCGTTTGTTTCGGGCCTACCTAGATAGACCTTTTAATAAGATGAGTCAAGATCAGAAATCTGATTTGATTGCTAAAATTTCCTATCAATTGCCCCTAACCTCAATGGGTCTAACCAACTCGGTGTTCGGTTTGGTGCGGTGGTTGATTTATGTCGTAGTCTCGGTTCTAATTGCCGCCTGGGGTGGTCTGAGTTGGGGGGTAATTATTCTGGCCATGATAGTCTTATCACTAATTATTGCAGTCGCGGCTTATTTTGTAGCTCGGCACTATATTTCTCAGGAAGTAACTTATTATTCTCAGATCATTAGAGAGGTTGATGCCAGCGCCTCGGAGAAATGCTTTTTGAAGAATTTTAATCAAGAGGGAACAGCCACAAAACGCTTTGATCGTTTAGTGGATTTTGATTCATTCTTTCGGGTGCGCCGGGATCTGTGGATGCGTCTAGGGTTCAAGATCGTCTTTGCTCTACTGATAGTGGTGGCGGTTTTGACGCGGTTCTTTTCGCCGGAGTTTATGGCTATGATTAATTTAAGCGGGCCAGAACAGAAATTCTTGTTTTTGTTTTTAATGATCTATTTTTCTCGGTCCTTAAATGAAGCCTTAAAAGTTGGCTTGTATTATTTTCCAGCGCGCTTGGGTTTGTTTTTGACGATTACTAAGATTGGCGGAGTTCATCGCCGGAAGAATCAATTGAAGATTAATCAGAGTTTAAACTTTTCTAGTCAAAAGACTAAGATTTATAAAGCGGGGCCTTATCACCGTCGTCTCAATTTTGATTTTTTGCCCGGTGGTCGTTATTTGTTCTATGGTTTGGGTTTAGTCGGCAAGACGGCTCTGGCTAAGTTGTTCGCCGGGGAAGCGGCCTATAATCCCAAGGCTATCAAGATTAAACTTGATGGTCGGCGCTTGGACTATGTGGAGTGGCAAAAGTTTGGGAAAGGACTCTGTTGGCTGGATCCTAATTTCCGTTCCCAAAAAACTATCATGGAATTTATCTTGGGCCAGAGTAGTGATGCTAGTGATTTTTCTGAAATTGAAGCCGCTCTCTCGGTTTTGGCCAAACACGATTCAATCGCTAAAATGATTTCTCCTAACGGTAATTATAATTCTTCGGTGGAGCCAGTTTTGGCTAATAATTTATCGGCTTTCGCTCTGTGGGCAATCCACTCTTTGGTTAACAAGCCAAAGCTGGTGGTGGTTGATAATTTTTGGTTAGATCTCAATTATCCGGAGATTATAAAGATTATTCAACTCTTAAATACCAACTTGCCCCAGACTACCTTTTTAATTTTTTCTCGAGCTAATAATAATTATTTAAACTATCAACAAAAATATGTCATGGCGGAAACTATTGCGGCAAAATAATAATGCAGGGCGACAATGGCGCGGAGTTTTAGTTCCAACTCTAGCTCTAATTTTAGTCTTATCCTTGCTAGCGGTCTTCTTCCGCTATTTTTCGCGTTCCGAGGCAGTCCTAATCCCAGCTAAAGATTTAGAGATTACTGAGCCTTTTTCCGGTGAGCTGTATTTCAATGATCAGTTGGGTGGCAGTTTGTTCTCAGATCAAATTATCGCGGCAATTGATAGCGCCAAGCAAAAAATTGAAGTAGCGGTTTATTCTATGGATAACACTCAGATTAGAGACGCCCTCTATCGGGCTGCCCAAAGAGGGGTGGCTGTTTCTTTGGTTTTTAGTGATAAGCGGGAAGATGGTATTAATACCATTTTTAAAAACCAACCGGAGGGTATTAAAAAGATATACATAGCTTCTGATCCGAGCTCGATGCATCATAAGTTTATTATCTTAGATCGTGGCAGTGACCAGGCTAAATTATTTTTTGGTTCTTATAACTTTACCTATTTGCAAGAAAAATATGATCCCAGTTTTTTGCTCAAAACTGTCCGATCGGAGATAATTACCGTTTTTGGCGAAGAGTTTGATCGTCTCGCTCTGGGTCAACACGGAGGTTCTAAAATAGCGGGAGATTATAATTCTTTTGCCGCTAGAATTAATTACCTGGATGGTTGGTTAGAAATCTGGTTTAGCCCTCAGACCGTCACTGGCAGTTTGAGACAAAGAATGAGTCAGTTAATTAAATCTTCAACGTTAGGGATTGAGATTATGATTTGGAACTTTACCGATAACGGTTTGGCCAAGGAACTGGCTGAGGCGGCCGGGCGGGAGTCGGTTAAGATTTTGACTGATGATGTTAATTATCAGGCGCCAGAATCAGCCTTCAACTTACTGTCAATTGAAAAGACTAAGCATCATTTGGATAACCTGGAATTGTTAACTGACGCCAAGCGTAATCAGGATCTGAAAAAGTTCTTTCAAATTAATGATTTGAATTCTTTTTTGCATCAACATTTGATGTTGCTCGATAATCAAATTGTAATCTTTGGTACTAACAATTGGAGTGCTGGGGGATTCTATAAAAATGATGAGTCGGTTATGATCTCTAGTATCCCGAGCCTGGTTAGTGTTTTTAAAAATTCTTTTGATTATAATTATCAAAAGAATAAATAGTCGCGATTATCTCTCGGGCTTTTTTGTTGGGTGATAAAATGGTATAATTTGTCTTAGTTATGATTAAAACCACCGTTTTTTATGTTATTTGTCTTTTTTCCGCTATTAATATGGTTTCTTTTTGGTTAATGTTTTGGGATAAGCGCCAGGCGCGTTTAACTGGGAGTAGAATTAGCGAATCAGCTTTGTTTTTGGCAGCGTTGTTGTTTGGAGCTCTAGGGGTTTACTTCGGTATGTTTTGTTGGCGTCATAAGACGAAGAAATGGTATTTTGTAGTCGGGATTCCACTTCTAATTATTTTTAATATTTATTTAATAATGCGGAGTCTAATTTTTTATTTAGCTTATTATGATTAAAAAAACTATTCTCATTACTGGCGCGCGCGGTGGTATCGGCCGAGACACCGCCTGGGCTTTGGCGGCTTTGGGCCATCGGGTAATAGCGACTGTCCACCGAGAAGAATCAGTGGTTATTTTGCAGGCTGAGGCCAGGAGTCGCGGTTGGGACTTAGAGGTTTTTAAGTTGGATATTACTAATGCCATTGATCGTGCCAAGCTATTGGATTTTAAAATCGATGTTTTAATTAATAATGCGGCCATCGGAGAATCTGGTTCTTTAACTGAAATTTCACTGGATCGGGTCCAAAATAATTTTGCTACTAACTTATTTGGAACACTAGAGCTGACCCAATTAGCCTTGAGACCAATGCTGGCTCAAAATTCTGGCCGGATTATCTTTATTAGCTCTATCGCTGGGAGAATGCCGATGCCGTTTTGGGGGTCGTATTGTATGACCAAATATTCTTTGTCGGTGGCGGCCGATATTATGAGATCTGAACTTAAGCAGATTAATTCACCGGTTAAAGTGGCGGTAGTTGAACCGGGTACTTACCACACCGGATTTAATCAAAAAGTAATGGCCACTAAATATACTTGGATGGAGGAGACATCTTATTTTTATAAAATAATTGATCAAATTAAAAAACAGGAAGAGTTGATGTTTAAAATTTTGGAACGAAAAACAACCAAGTCAATTGTCAGAAAAATAGTTAGGGCGGTGGAATCAGAACGGCCCCGTTTGCGTTATGTTGCTCCGTGGTGGCAGGCTTTGTTTGTTAGGGTTTTAAGAATAATGGGTAAATAAATGACTAGTCCTAAAACAATTGTAGTGACAGCAGCCGTGATGCAGCGGGATGGTAGGTTTCTGATTGCTCAGAGAAGAAGCGACAAGGCCTTAGGTGGACTTTGGGAGTTTCCAGGAGGTAAGTTAGAACTAGGTGAGAGTCTGGAGGAGTGTTTAGGGCGAGAGCTGCGAGAGGAGTTTGAGATTGAAGCTAGAATTGGAGAATTTTTGTTAGAGCATACCCATGATTATGGCTCGGCCGTTATCAAGTTGATGGTTTATAAAGTGGAACATGTTTCGGGTGAATTTAAATTATCTGAGCATGATGCTATTTTATGGTTAGGACTCAATGAGTTGGAGGCTTATCAATTTTCACCAGCTGATTACCCGATTATTGCTCATTTGAAATCTTTAGAAAAATAAAAATTAATTAATTTTTTTATGTGGTTATTTTATGCTTTATTGTCGGCGATCTTTGCCGCCGGAGTGGCGATAGTGGGGAAGCTGGGTTTGAAAAATTTAGACTCAACTTTAGCAACAACTATTAGGTCGGTCATCATGGCTTTGTTCTTGTTGGTGGTTAGCTTGTCTTTGCGTAAATTCCGCCATTTTGACTGGCAAACATTATCTCAGCGTGATTGGCTCCTAATTGTTTTTGCTGGTATTTTTGGAGCGCTATCCTGGCTGTTTTATTTTTTCGCTTTAAAGCACGGACCGGCGACTCCGGTGGTGGCGATTGATCGTTTGAGTCTAGTGTTTGTTTTTGTGATGGCTATTTTATTCTTAGGAGAAAGTTTTTATCTAAAAGCTCTGGTGGGAGTTTTATTGATGGTGGCCGGAGCCATTATGATTTCTATTAAATAATATTATGAAAAATAATCTCAGAATGAAGGTGGGGCTAATGATTGGTTTGTTATTTTGGTTGTCTAGCTTTATTTTGGTTTATCCAGCTCAAGCTCAAACTACCGGACGAGATGACTCGGAGTCGGCTCAGGCAGTGGTCCTTAAAATTCTGGATGAGAAAGATTTGGTGCGGGATAATGGTCAGACAACTAAACAGCAAAATCTGGAATTGGGAGTTATTACCGGCGCTTTAAAAGGTCAGAAATATGAATATTTTGGCATCTCCGATTTGGATGTCGTCAGTTCTAATGTTTATAAGGTTAATGACAAAGTGTCGGTTAATTATAGTCGGGGCAGTGATGGCAAATACGTCTTTTATATTACCGATTATGTTAGGAGTTCAGCCCTTTTGTGGTTGTTAATTATTTTTATAGCGGCCGTCATAATAATTGGGGGTCTAAAAGGTTTTAGATCTTTGGTGTCGCTACTATTTAGTTTCTTGATTATCATGAAGGTCTTGGTGCCATTAGTACTCAAAGGTTATAATCCTTTAGCGATTGGCTTGATGATCTCCGTTCTAATCGCTTTGTCTATTATTTATGTGACAGATGGTTGGAATAAAAAATCTCATTTAGCGGTTATTAGTATTTTGCTGTCTTTATTGTTAACAGCTATTTTATCAATAATCTTTTCTGGTTTCGCTCGCTTAACTGGTACCGCCCAAGAGGAGGTCACCTATTTAATGGATGCGACCTATCAGATGATTAATTTCAAGTCATTGCTTCTGGCTTCTTTTATGATTGGTACTCTGGGTGTGTTGGACGATATCGCTGTTGGTCAAGTCGAGGCGGTTAATCAGATTAGATTAGCTAATTCCAAACTTAGCGATTTACAGGTTTTCAAAATGTCGATGAAGGTGGGGCGATCTCATTTGGGAGCAATCATCAATACCTTGTTCTTGGCTTATGTGGGTGCCTCCTTTCCTTTAATTTTATTATTCAGTTTAGGCAATGTGCCATTTATTAGCTTCTCGGATGTGATTAACAACGAAGATATCGCTACTGAAATTGTGCGCACCTTAATTGGTGTTTTGGGTCTTTGTCTGGCGGTTCCAATTTCGACTTTATTGGGAGTCTGGTTTTTGCGCCGCGCCGAGAAATCAGACCATTAGGCAGTGGCTTTTTTGGGGTGATATGATAAAATATTAGTGTTAATCCTATTTTTATTAATATGATCAATCAGCGAGCTTTTACGGTTTTGCAAATGATTACAGCCTTCTTTATGATTGGGCTTCTGATAGTTTTGATTATATTGATAATTGATCCCCAAAGACAGTTGGCGGAGACTAGAAACGCTCGCCGGGTGGGAGATTCTGAGGCTCTTCTGAGCGCCTTAAATCAGTACGTGATTGATCACAATGAAGTGCCCCTTGGAATTGATGGCGATCTGCGAGTTTTGGGCACGGATAGTTCTGGCTGTGATATTAATTGTTGGGATAAGCTCTCTATTAAAGTTAAGGCTTCTGGTTGTCTGGATTTGCAGTCATCTTTAATTCCTAAATATTTAATTAATATTCCGACCGACCCACTCCTCGGGACTAACGAGATTACCTATTATGCGGTCAGGAGAACTAGTAATAATCGTTTGGCGGTTTATTCTTGCGCTGCTGAGTTGAGTCGGGATCTGACTATTATTCAATAATTTTTTTGGAACATGAAATATGATATCGCGGTAATTGGTGGTGGTGCCTCCGGAATGATGGCGGCGGGCAGAGCGGGAGAATTAGGCGCTAATGTTGTTTTATTGGAAAAAAATTCTAAATTAGGCATCAAACTTTTAGCCACTGGTGGCGGCCGGGCTAATATTACCAATTTGAGTGACAAGCGAGAATTAGCGGCTAGCTTTGGTAAGAGTGGAGCTTGGCTTCTGTCGGGGCTCAGTAAGTTTGGCCCAGAAGAATTAATTGAGTTTTTAAATAGCCGAGGGCTAAAAACTAAGATTGAGGATAGCGGTAGAGTTTTTCCCAAAAGTAACTCAGCCCAAGATGTTCTTCGGACCTTGTTGGATTATTTAGATTCTAGCGGGGTTGATATTAAGTTGGGAGCTGAGGTTAAAAAAATTGTAAAAGTTGGTGATAATATTCAAAAAATAATCCTGGCGGACGGTCGGGAAGTGACGGCCAATAAGTTTATTATTTGTACCGGAGGTAAATCATACCCCTTAACTGGATCAACTGGTGATGCTTATAAATGGCTCAAACAATTAGGCCATGAAATTATTCCGCCGCGTCCGGCTTTAGTTCCAATTATTCTCAAAGATAAGTTTGTCAGAGACTTAGAAGGTTTGAGCTTAGATGATACTAAAATTAATTGTTATCAGAATAATAAGAAGCTCTGCTTGGCTCGGGGCAGTATTATGTTTACCGGCAATGGTCTTAGCGGTCCGGCCGTTTTGAATTTAAGTGAGGTTATTGGTCGAGTTGACCCCAAAGGCCTAGAGCTTAGACTCGATTTTTTACCCGAGCTAAGTGCCGATGAATTATATCATAAATTTCAACTCGAGTTTTCTTCGAGTAATAAAATGTATAAAAATGCTTTGACTGAGCTAGTGCCACCTAAATTGGTGGACACTATTATTAATCTGTCAGGGGTAGATCCTCACAAAAAGCTTAATCTGGTAAGCAGGGCAGAGCGCAAAGCCTTGGTTGGCTTGTTAAAGGAGTTCAGCTTAACTATCTTTGGTTTGGCAGGATATGACCGAGCCATGGTCACAGCTGGAGGGGTTAGTTTGAAAGAGGTTGATGGGCGGACTATGCGATCTAAAATAGTCTCTAATCTTTATTTAGCTGGTGAAATATTGGATTTAAATGGTCCTACTGGAGGTTATAATCTCCAGCTTTGTTGGACTAGCGGTTATTTGGCGGGAGAGTCGGAAGCTTCGTAGATTTAGACTAGATATTATTGGTAAAACCCTTAAAAATAAGGGTTTTTTGTTATTTTATCTCTTACCATTGACAAATATATTATTTTATGTTATAATTGGAATTCGGGGGTTTGGGGGTTTTGCTTCAGACTTTTTCATTTATTAAATAAATAACATAAATATGAATATTAATTTAAGAAAGAAAATCTATTTGATTATCGCTTCGTTCGCCTGGTGTCTAAGCCCTTATACGGCTTTGGCGGCAGCCGATCGAGATTCAGACATTATTCAGACCTCTCCGGTATTTGTGGTGGCTGAACCGCAATACAAAGTAATTTCCAGTAGTGTTCACCCGGTAACGGCCTATACCTCAGAAGTGGCCCAATGTGATGAGTCACCTTGTATTACCGCCAATGGCTTTAATGTCTGTACTCATAATGAGGAGGATGTAATTGCCGCCAACTTCTTGAAGTTTGGGACTAAGGTTAGAATCCCGGAGTTATTTGGTGATCGGATATTTACCGTGCAAGATCGGATGAATAGCCGTTTTCCTAACCATGTTGATGTCGGGATGAAAGATCACACTCAGGCCATCCAATTTGGCGTCACAGTAGCCACAATTGAAGTAGTGGAGCTGGATGTGTTATAATTAGGCTATAAGATAATTAATTTATAAAACTATGGAAATTACCTGTAAAAAATGTGGCATGCCACTCGACGACAAAAATAAATGTACTTGTCAGCCTGGCCTATGCATCTATTGCTGTGAATGTTAGCCAGACTGTGAGTGCGGTTGCACTGACAGGAAGTCAGTTTTATAGTCAATTTACCAAAGAAAGCCCCGCTCGGGGCTTTCTTTTTGTTACTACCGGGGAAACCGAGGCTGTGAAGCCTCGGAGGAGAGCCTAGTCGCTGGACTTTTGGCCGTCATT
>PFAQ01000048.1 GCA_002778645.1 Candidatus Falkowbacteria bacterium CG10_big_fil_rev_8_21_14_0_10_39_9 | reverse complement strand
GGGGTAATTTTAAACGAATCTAGTCGTCCCGGTGATTTTTCTTCAGTTTTTGCTTCTCAGAGAGCTCTAGTTTTTGCGGCTCAAAATGGCCACAGTGATATTGTCGGCTTACTTATCGAAAACGGAGTAGATGTTAACGGTCGCAGTAAGAACGGTCTGACCGCTCTAATGGCTGCCGCTCGGAATAATCATTTGGAAACCGTTAAAATCCTGGTTAACTCTGGGGCTAAAGTTGATTATCGCTCTACTAATGGAACTACGGCCTTGATTAAGGCGGTTCAAGATGGTCATTTGGATATTGTTAAATTTTTGGTAGAAAGTGGGGCTGATGTTAATACTGAAAATGAATATCATTCTAGTGCTTTGACTATTGCTCATAATAATCATTATGAGGCAATTGAAGAATTGTTGATTAAGGCGGGGGCTAAAAATAAATAATAAAAATCTATGAAGATTTTAGTTGTCGACAATGACGCCAGCATCGGAATTACCATTAAGGCGGCTCTGAGTTTGAATACTGCTTATGAAGTAACTACTTCTTTGAGCGCTAAAGAAGGTTTGGAGGAAATGAACAACAATCATTATGATCTTATTTTGATTGATTTTATGATGCCCGGAACTAATGGAGTTGACTTGTGTCGGATTATGGCGGCTGACGAGAAGTTAAAAAATATCCCAGTTATTCTAATTTCGGCCCTGCCTATTGCTTCGGAAGTTTTTCAGAAATCAAATGGTGATTTTAATAAAATTAGTGTAGTTAAGGGTTTGATCGAGAAGCCGTTTAGTGTGGCTGAATTATTAAACAAGGTGGGGGCAGTTTTAAAGTTGAATAAATAAATTTTATACTTATGGAAGAAGTTGTCCATTTTTTTTCAATGAAAGTGACGCGCAAGATTATCCCAGTTTTATTGCTCCTGGTCTATTTTACTTTAGTGGTCTATTTTATTTTAAGGTATTCCTATCCACCGCAATCTTATTTTCTAATTATATTTTTTTTATTATCTAATTTACCCTCAGCCTCTATTATTATTACTCGCAAGAGTAATAAGGAGCTTATGAATGAGTTGCAGCTCACAGAAAAAGCGCTGCAGGAAACTTATAAACATTGGGATAGTCTTTTAGGCTTGTTACCTCAGGCCGTTTTTGGTTATGCCAATAATTCTAAAGGGAACATTCTGTTTGTGAATGATTTTGGCGTGAAGTTGTTTGGCTATGACGGTCTAGAAGATTTTAAAAAAATGGGATATTTAGATATATTTGATGGGTCTCAGAAGGCTAAAATCATCGCCGAACGGGATAATTTAATTGAGAAAAAAAGTACGGCTATCAGTGAGTATGTTGGGTTAAAAAAAGATGGCACTAAATTTCCCGTGGCACTTTATTCCACTCCGATTATGGATGCGGATAATAAAGTTTCAGGAGTTTTGGGAATTTTGATTGATCTCTCAGAGATCAAGCGTTTTAAAGATACAATTGATCAACTCCATAGTTTGGATAAGGCTAAGGATGACTTCTTAAATATTGCCGCCCATGAATTAAAAACTCCCCTGACTTCTATTTTGGTAATTAGTGAAATCTTAAAGACTAAGGCTAAGACCTTAAATAACAAAGAGATTGATAATGATATTAATCTGGTTTTTGGTGAAGCGGAAAGATTAAAGAAGATTGTAGATCAGATTCTAACGGCTACTAGATTTGAAAACAAACACAATGTAGTCAAAAATGACACTTTTGATTTACTGACCTTAATTAGAGGACATGTTCCAGTTTTGAAATCACTGATTGAGCCGAGGAATAATCATGTTCAGATTGAAATCATTGATGGCCAAGAAGCTTTAGTTTCGGCTGATCCGGACAAATTGATGGAAGTTCTAAATAACTTTGTAGATAATGCTATTAAATACGGTTTCCCAGAACAAACTATTATTGTTAAGACCGTTTTGACTGACAATGAAATTAGAGTCGAGGTTACCGATAGTGGCGTGGGGATTGAGAGTGATAAAATTGGTCGCATCTTTTCCAAGTTTAGCCAATTGGAAAATACTTTATCTCGTACCCAGGAAGGAATCGGTTTAGGACTTTATATTAGTCGCTTAATTATTGAATCATATGGTGGTCATGTGGGCGTCACTAGTGTTTTGCGGGAGGGGAGCACTTTCTATTTTTCTTTACCATTAGTTAAAAAATAATTATAAAGCTATGCTCGAAGATTGCATTTATGGTGTTTCTTTAAATAACACAATAACTCCTCTGATGGTCAGAGATGCTATTGTGGAATGTTTTTATAGCGCTCATTGCGCTG
This sequence comes from Candidatus Falkowbacteria bacterium CG10_big_fil_rev_8_21_14_0_10_39_9, assembly GCA_002778645.1. Taxonomy (GTDB): domain Bacteria; phylum Patescibacteriota; class Patescibacteriia; order Patescibacteriales; family UBA12465; genus CG1-02-41-21. Next base: position 823 of record PFAQ01000048.1, on the reverse strand, counting down.
ATTCTGGTTTGGGCGACGAAGATCCTAAGTCGGTCAAAAAATATTGCACTGATTTAATAATTAACGCCTTTGTTAAGACCGGAGGAGATTATAATAATCCGACCAAGGACTCAATCTTTCAAGTTTTAAATGAGTTGGAGACTTTCTCTAAAAATTTTCGTAACCCAAAAATAATTAAAGACCATTATAATCAGATCATGCGCTTGGTCGAACTTTTGCCCTAGCAATCCTTTAATTTATTACCACTCTTAAAACAGATCTTTTATAGTCTGTTTTTTTGTTTGGGGGAGATTATGATATAATATTATGGTCTAATTAACATTAAATTTATGAAAAAAATTAAATACCAAGCTCTGTCTAAAGTCGAAAAAACTTTAATAGCTGAAGCCGAAGTAATGTTGCCCTTGGCCTATAATCCTTATTTTCACTTTCAGGTCGGGGCTGCCATTCTAACCGCTTCCGGCTAAATAATCGGTGGGTCTAATGTGGAAAATACGGCTTATGGCTCTTCAATTTGCGCTGAAAGTTCAGCTTTACTACGGGCCAACTCTCTGGGGGAGCGAAGCTTTTTACAAATAGCAATAATTGCTCAAACCGAGAGGTTGACTACTGAGGAAATAACGGCGCCCTGTGGTCCTTGTCGGCAAATGATTTATGAATTTGCCCAGGTGGGTGGCCAGGATATTGAGATTATTATAGTTAATGCCAGAAAGAATAAGGTGATAAAGACTAAGATTAGCTAATTATTGCCACTGGTTTTTGGCTCGAAATATTTGGGCGTTAATCTGAAACGATCTCGTTAATTTATTTGACATATTTAATA
>PFAQ01000049.1:2843-3170 GCA_002778645.1 Candidatus Falkowbacteria bacterium CG10_big_fil_rev_8_21_14_0_10_39_9 | reverse complement strand
GCATGCGATGCATCTAGGTTTGATGCGTTATAAATATGCGGCTGTGGAAGGCAGGACAGGCCTTGGAAAGACATCGTTCAGTATACCGGCTATTACGCTTTCAGAGTTTCAGATAACAGGAGAAGGATTTATATGGGCGTTTCCCAACGAGAGATTAAGGGATGAGGCATGTGAAGGCGCAAAGAAGGTATTTGACAAGGTAGAAGTAACGCGCGATGGCGTAACAAGAAAACTTAAAGCCGCAGTTTACGACGAGACCAAGCCGAAAGACGAAGCGCTGAAAGACATAGAAGGAGCTGATGTTGTATTCATTACTTTAAAAGGCGA
>PFAQ01000049.1:1462-2387 GCA_002778645.1 Candidatus Falkowbacteria bacterium CG10_big_fil_rev_8_21_14_0_10_39_9 | reverse complement strand
CGCTCCATGAAATCTCGCCTCCTCCGTCTCTGAAGATTCTCACCATGCCAAAGTTGAGCACCGAAAGAATGCCAACCAGTCCGAAAATCGGTACCGGCCGGGGCAAGAAAACGAAGATATTGGCCAGATCATGTCGCAGCCAGGCCCAGAGCAAGTAACTGGTACTCAGGCCCTGCAAAAGTCGCCACCAGGGTGCGTTCTTCGCCTTCAGACGCTTGCGCTTCTTGAATGCCAGGCGCTCTAATCGACCTTCTGCATCAATGGCCTCAAGCCACTGCAGTAGCCCGCCAAACATGCCGCCTCGCGCCAAAAATCTGCGGGCTTGCACGATTGACCACCAGAGTACTGCCGGTCCAAAGAGCGCCACTAGCCAGAGGATGAATCCGGCGGTGAACGCATACACATAACCGTTCCATGATTTCCAAAGCATGCCCAAGAGTACCGAGTCCGTGGCAAAGACCGAAAGTGTCATGAACGACGTCGAGATAGGCATTCCGAACTTGGTGCACATGTACACAGTGAGCGGTGCGAGCGAGTGCCACAAAGTAACAGGCACCACGGGGAAACTGTTGAGGCGACCGTAGTCGCACCGCCCGTCATGGGCAAAGTATCCGTACAAAACTGTGCTGTTTAGCACCAAGAGCGGCAATACCACTTGCAATAGCCAGTGCAGTCGCTTGTTTGAAGCGATGTAGGTGCCGAGCGTCTGCGCGGCGTCATTTCTCATGCAAGACCAGGCGCTCAGGGTTGCACTAATTCCCGTGGCCAGAATATTGATCAAGACCACCGGGTCCTCCTTTGTACTATTTGGCAGCTTATCAATCTAAGCCGGTTTGTCGAGGTTCAGATTACTTCTTTCTCAAGTATTCACGATTTAGCCCTATCTGACAACACGATTCAATGGCTCAATGTTTTGAGCCATTGA
>PFAQ01000049.1:0-1419 GCA_002778645.1 Candidatus Falkowbacteria bacterium CG10_big_fil_rev_8_21_14_0_10_39_9 | reverse complement strand
ACACCTAGCCCTAAAGGACTAGGTTAAATTTTCCAAGCCTGCTAAACCAGGCTAATTGCCTGTTTAATTCTTTCCAGACTTTTTTCTTTGCCTAAAACTTCTGCTACTTCAAATGGTCCTGGAGAATTTTTTTGTCCGGTTAATGCAACGCGCATTGGCCAAAGCATGTCCCCTACCCCTAAATCTTTGACTTTAATTAAATCTAGTAATAAATTTTCAAGAGAATTGCGAGTCCAATTTTCTTCAGGTATTTTTTTTAATTCTTCATATAAAAATTCTAGCCTGGATTTTGCTGTTTCTAAATCTGATTTTTTCCATTTTAATAATTCTTTATCATAATCTATTTCTTTAAAAAAGTATTCTGTAACTTTTGAAATTTCAGATATTTTTTTAATTCTTTCTTTTTCTAAAGCTGCGACTGACTGAACATATTTTTTATTATAATTTTTTGAATCAATTAAATTAGCATCAACTAAATATGGGATGCATTTTTCAGTAAAATTTTCTAAACTTAATTCACGGATATAATATCCATTCATCCAGTCAAGCTTTTCTTGATTAAATATTGCTCCTGCTTTATGGACTTTGTCTAAAGAAAATTCTAATTCTAATTTTTCCAAAGTAAAAATTTCTTTTTCATTGCCAGGGTTCCAGCCCAAAAGCGCGATATAATTTATTAAAGCTTCTGGTAAATAACCTAATTTTTTAAATTCCAAAACTCCTGTTGCTCCATGCCGTTTAGATAATTTGGATTTATCCGGGGCTAAAATTAAAGGAATGTGCGCGAATTTAGGCAAATCCCAGTTAAAATAATTATATAAAATAATATGTTTTGGCGTTGAAGAAAGCCATTCATCAGCGCGAATAATATGAGTAATTTTTATTTCGTGATCATCAATCACATTTGCCAGATGATAAGTTGGATAACCATCGGATTTTAGCAAAATTTGATCATCAATTTCTTTTAAATTAAATTTCACTTTTCCGCGAATTAAATCTTTAAATTCTATTTTGAAATTAGTCTGAAATTTATCAGGAACTTTCATTCTAATCACATACGGCGTGCCTGATTTTAATTTTTCTTCTATTTCTTCTTGTGTTAAATTTAAACATCGGCGGTCATATTTTGGAGCTTGTTTATTTTGTTCTTGTAATTGTCTCATTTCTGCTAAAGTTTCTTGTGTACAAAAACAATAATATGCATTACCTTCATTTACAAGTTGCTTTGCGTGTTTTTGATAAATTTCAATTCTTGATGATTGATATATTATTTCTTTATTATCCCAATTTATTCCAGCCCATTTTAGTCCATCTAAAATTGAATCAACACTCTTCTTTTTATATCTGGACTGGTCAGTGTCTTCAATGCGCAATAAAAATTCGCCATTATTTTTTTTGGCAAATAAATACGCAAAAAGC
>PFAQ01000004.1:297-4626 GCA_002778645.1 Candidatus Falkowbacteria bacterium CG10_big_fil_rev_8_21_14_0_10_39_9 | reverse complement strand
TTCTGTAATATGAGCCAAAAAATACAGGTTCGGAAGTGGCATTTAGCCTGTCCATAAATTTACTTAAAAACTCAAAAGCCGGTGAATATTCAGTAGTAAGTATGCCATTGGTTAAAGTCATTTTTGAGAACGCATAGCTCAATAATAAGCGACGATCATCATCAGTCGCCTTATTACTCAAATATATGTCTTTAGCTCTGTATGCGAGGTCGTGGATAGCAATACCGGCCTCGTAGTATTCATTGCCTCCTTGGCTAAATTTGCTCATCTCTTTATTTATCTTTTCTTTTTCGGCAGTATATTCTTTGAATTTCTTATTAAAAAATTCAGCCGAAATAACGCCGTCTAATTTATCCTCATAAATTTTATCAAGTCGGTTTTCCATTAAAATTAAACCCTTTTTTAAGGCCTCAATTTTTTCTTTTGAATACTCAACCTTATCTTTCAAACTATCTTTCAGAGCCTTTTTAATCCAGGCTAAAACACGCTCATTTTTCGGGGCAACCTTAACCAATAAATCAAAAATCTGTTCCTCGATTTTCTCTTGCCGGATGTAGTCTTTATTATCGCAAGGTTTAAAGCCCTTACAATGGCCGTAGTGGTGGCCTTTCTGTGTTTCCCAAGTAATAAGGCAACCACAATGCCCGCATTTTATCATTCCTTTGAATACGTGCGTATGGGTGTTAAATTTTCCGGCTTTAAGTTTTCTTTTTAATTTGTCTTGAACCTCGTCAAATATTTCCTCGCTGATTATCGGCTCGTGTTTGCCTCGATATATTTCGCCGTTCCACCTAATACTACCACAATAAAAAGGATTGCTTAAAATCATATGTAAACTGCTATGACCTAGTGGTTTGCCGGTAGTATTTTTTAAACCCTCATCTTCCATTTTTCGAACTAGTTGGCTGATAGTATAATTACCGGTGCTGTATAACTCAAAAATCCGCTTAATGAAAGGAGCGGTTTTTTCGTCTATTAATTGCATTTTATGACCTTGTTCACCCGATATTTTATAACCCAATTTAGCCCCCATTGGCATCCAGCCGGATTCAATTTTGGCTTTCTGTCCTTTCTTAACTTCCTCGCTTAAGTTGTTGGTATAAAAGCGGGCAATGGCGACTTTCATATCCCAAACTAAATTTTCATGAGCCCGAGTATTTTTATTAACGATAAAATTTTCTTTTACAAAATGGACTTCCCGAATTTCGTCCTCATTAAGCCAATCGCTAACCGTGGCTCCATCTTTTAAATTTCTAGTTAAACGGTCAATTTTTTCGCACAAGATAATACTGATTTTGCTTTTCTTAACATGCCTTAACATCTCGTTAAAAATTTTTCTTATCTGCTTGCCACTGGCTGATTCAGTAATTTTAAATATCTTAACAACATCAAGGCTTTTGTTTTCAGCATAACCCTTAAGCAAGCCCTCTTGAGCCTCCAGCGAGTAGCCTCTGTCCTCTTGTTCTTTGGAGGGCACACGGCAATAGATGATGCATTTTTTATTAATTAGTATAGGCATGTTTTTAGTAACTAAAAGGGAGCGGCTCTGTGCACACCAACCAATATCACCAAAGGCAATACTTGTCAGTCAGAAACCGCCCCCTTTTAGGGGACAAGTATAAAAAAAGCCTTGGGCTTAATATTTGATTGATGTGCATTAGTATTGTATCAAACTATTGGATTTTTTCAATGCCTGCTAACCTTATCGCTTTATCGACTCTATTTAAGACATCAAAATAACCGACAATTCCGTTGCCCAGTTTAGAGGTTTGAGCCGGCGTTAATTCAAGGCTAAATTCCTCTTTGAGTATTATTTGAAATTCTTTTAGTAATGTCTTGCTAACCATATTTAACCGGTTAATGAAAATAACGAATAATTGATTTTACCCAGCCAATCGGATAAATATTTTCTTTCAAAAAGAAGTTTTAAATTGGCGGGATTGAAGAAAACGATAATATCTTTTAAGGCCGTTAGAATCATCGGCTGTTCTAAATTCTTTGAACAAAGAATTTTCCGCATGTCGAAATAACGAACGTCAAACAAATTTTTTACAGATATATTTTGAAACGTATAAGCCCAAATTATTAATGTGTTTGACTTTGTTAATCATCACGAAACCTTGTTGCCAAATATCAGCCAATTTTGAATTGTCCAAATATTCAATATTGACCAAGACGTGATAATGAAACGCTCCTCGTTGTTGAAATTCGGGAACGGCCAGATATTTTAAATTTTTATGAGAATATTTAAGTCGCAATATAAATTTTTTAAAGATTTTATTCGCCTCCCGCAAGTCGGTGATATTTTCTTTAAATGTCAGAGTAATAAAAGTTTGTAAGTCCTCATTACTGTTTATCAATCTTGTGATTCTGGCTCTGGTGCGACGCAATGACGAATACCGCATAACCTCCATTTCAAAATTACTTTCTTCGGATTTTTTCACCTGCTCAATAACTTGTTCTTGGGTTCGGCGTTTAACGATTCTTTTCTTTTTGCGTTTAACCCCGCTCTTAACCGGAGCCTCGTATTTATAAAGCTCAATTCGATTGCCGGAAATTATCAGTTTTTCTTGATACATCATAACCTCTCAGGAGGGAATACAGATCGTCGATAAGCGACGTGTATTCCTGCTCATAACTTTTAAGTTTTCTAGCCAACATCTCAAAATCTATTGAGCTGTCGGTTTTAACTTTATTATTAATGCCGAATCTTAACTTTTTAATTCTATCTTTTAGCCAAATGATATAATCAACTTCTTGTTTAATATTTTTATAAATCATATTTTTATAGTTAGTGGTTTTCTGCCGGTGTGTGCGTAAGGTCAAGTTAAATAGACACACCGGAAATCTCGTCTAAAAATTCATTTACCGCCCCGACTTGTTTTTCTTTTTTCGGCGAGCGGACAAGCCTCGCCGAAAAAAATAGAAATAACAATGTTCGGGGGCGGTCAAAATAAAAGTAAATTAAAACGAACGCAAATTGTCTATCTGTGGCCTCTTATTTTAGCGATAGCTTATCGCCAATCAAGGTCGTGCTTTTAGCCTCCACCTTTGACAGTCGCAAGCAATCAATCGCTGTGGCACCTCGTGGCCGATAGATAATTTAAGACGACGTTATCCGGGCTATTTATTTAATTCAGTCGTCAATTTAATAATATGACTATTACAGTCAAATCAAATTGGACGGGTTCGGAAAGCACTTTGAATCTCGTCAAAAAACAAATCGCTCAACGTTGGGGTGAGGATGAAGCTAACCGCTATAATCCGAAAGAAAATTGCCTAACGTTCAAAGACTGGCTTAAGAACGGCTACATCGTCAAAAAGGGCGAGAAGACTCTCAAGTCTTTTGTCATCGTTGAGAAGAAAGACAAAGAAACCGGTAAAGTAATAGAGAAAACGCCCAGAAGCATTAATCTCTTTTACGAGTTACAAGTAGAGCCGGAAACGGCTTAACAAATTAGAGGAGATTATCCTTAGCAGGATTGGCTCCTTTTTTTGTATAACAATTTAATGCCGGCTGAATCCGGCTATCTCTTGAAAAGTGTCGTATGATGAAGCCACTTTGTGGCTGAAAGTAAAAATATTTGTGGAATAACAATATTTTTTTTCTTTGTCGATTTCTTCAATATCGTATTGGCGGATAATGAATAACTTAAATATTTTTTTGATAATAAAAACATTATTGACCAATTCTCTAACCACCGTATCAATACGTTTGACGTTTTGAACGGCACCCCAAATATTTAATCCGACAACCTTGCCTTGACTGTCCCGCTTGATATGTTTGCGGTGCTGTTGGAATTTGTATTGGATCCTTTCCGGCAAATCTTTCCATTTTCTGGAATTAAAATAAATCTGACACTCGTCGATTAAAACCTCCCCACCTCGGATGTCGATAAACTCGTCCAGTTTTTCCCAAAAGATAATTTGGCCGTAAGCGGGCTGATATTTTTCCTCCAAGAATATTTTGTGAAATATCGTTATTATTTTAAACCGCAGAGATTTTTCATAATCAGAAATTATTTTATCTTTATCGATAAAAAAATTGGAATAAATATCAAGCCCGCTTAAAATAAACTTGCGAGACCAGTGGACAAAGATGGTAATTTTTACCCGTGCCCGGTTTTCCGGTAATGATGTTTATCATATTATTTTCCGCCTCTAATATACCCGGCAATGTAATTGACGAATCTAAAAGAGAAATAAATCATTTCTATAAATATAACCATTGATAGCACGCCGAAGAAAGTGAACAGCGGAAATATCCTATCAAAACTGACAATGTAAGGAACAACCGTGTTAATAGACGTGGTGAATTTCGTCGAATAA
>PFAQ01000004.1:0-245 GCA_002778645.1 Candidatus Falkowbacteria bacterium CG10_big_fil_rev_8_21_14_0_10_39_9 | reverse complement strand
AACGAGGCTATCGTGTCGAACAGGTCAGCGACGTAATGAACGAGATTGGCCGGATTGAACATATCAAATATAGCTTTCAAGCCCTCAACGGTGTCGGTGAAAAATCCGGCTCTGGCGGGGTGAATACTTACCAAACCAACGGCCAGTATCGCCACAATCGCCACGATAATTATTTTGTTGTGATTTTTGTTTTTCATAAAGTTAAGATTAACCGTCGTCCCTAAATAATCTTTTAGTAAACATAT
>PFAQ01000021.1:6233-15765 GCA_002778645.1 Candidatus Falkowbacteria bacterium CG10_big_fil_rev_8_21_14_0_10_39_9 | reverse complement strand
AAAAAGGGAGGTTAAATCATGAGTAAAATTGTAGTTTTTACTGTCATCTTGTTCTTTGCACTTAGAGTTCAGGCACAAAATAAAATTATATTTGAGCCTAAAACTAAAACTGATTATACATTATTTGCGCTCGATGCTATTGAGCATAAAAATGATCAGACTATAGCCTTAATTTACATTAATAAGGCTATTGGTATGGATCCACCCAATGCTTTCTGTTATGCTATTAGAGGCAATATTTATTTAGAACAGGGGCAGTATAAATTAGCTTTTGTTGATTTTGATCAAGCGATAGATCTTGATCCGACTGATTTCTTTAATTTTTTTGGCAGAGCTAAGTCTTGTTATTTCTTAGAAAAATATGACAACGCTCTAAAAGATTTAAATCAGGCGCTGGTTCTAATATCTTTTGATGCCGACATCTATTGGTGGCGCTCTAAGGTTAAGGAATCATTAGGTGATTATGTTGGTTGCGAAGCCGACTTCAAGACTTATGAGTATTTAAATACTCTCCAATAATTAGTTCGAAGGGGTCTCCAGCAGAGGCCCTTTTTTATTGTTTATAGCTTGTTTAAAGTCAATAAAAATAGTATAATTTAAGGAGAAAATAATAATTTAATCTTATTTTATGAATTATAGAATCATCTCTGGTTTAGCTTTAATTTCAGCTTTATTTTTGGGTTTTTGGCCGGGGGTTAGTCAAGCGGCCTGCGTTGATCCCCGTGATGCTAAGAGATATTATATGGCTGACGGTACTACGGCTTATGATGTCATGCGTTTATTGGGGTTAGGCATAACTAATCAGAATCTGGAAACGATAAGTATTGGTCAACTCTAATATGAGTAAATTTAAAGCAGCAATGGAATTTTCTTGGCCGCTGATTGGTAATGAAGCGGCGGTCAATTTTTTGACTCAGAGTCTAATGAATCGTCGTTTGGCGCAGACTTATATTTTTGCCGGACCAGAAAATATCGGCAAGAATACTATCGCGGATTGCTTTGCTAAAAATCTTTTATTATTAGATGAAAATAAGCGCGAAAATTTAGCCGATCTTGATGAGTCTAAAATGATTCTGTCTGGTGATTTTCATGTTGTCACAAGAGATTTAGGGAGGAAGAATATTTCCATTGAACAAATCAGGGATTTAATTAAGATGTTAGAAATGAGTTCATTTGCTAATTCCTACAAAATTGGTATTATAAAGGAAGCTGAAACAATTAGCGAACAGGGTATGAATGCTCTTTTAAAGATTTTGGAAGAACCCCGCTCCAAAGTGGTTATTATTTTAATTACGGCTAATTTAGAGGCTATTTTGCCCACTATTGTATCGCGTAGTCAGGTGATTAATTTCTATCCTGTTAAGACTGAATTAATTCATGACCACTTGGTTAACGACTACAAAGTAAACCCAGCGGTGGCTAAAAATCTATCGCGCTTGGCTTTGGGGCGACCGGCCCTGGCGGTTAAGTTTTTGGAAGATAAAGATTTTTATCAGGATTATTTAGACTCGGTTAATTTGTTTTTAGAAATCTTATCAAATTCAATTCCGGCAAGAATAAAACTGATTAGTAAATTTATTACTTCCCATAAAGGTGAGAGTGACTTAACAGCTACGGTCGGTGGCTTGCTCAATGTCTGGGAAGCGGTAATTAGAGATTTACTATTACTTAGCTCGGGCAATCAGAATTTATTACAACACGAATTAGTTAAAGAATCTTTGCTTAAAATTCAGGCAAATTATTCCACTAGTACTTGTTTGAGAATACTGCAACTTTTTAAAATGTCATGCTCTTATCTGAGCGCTAATGTTAACTATAAAAATGTTTTAGAAAATATTGTGATTAATATTTAATTAAAATATATGAACAAAAAATTATTACTCTCTAGTTTCTTGTTAACTCTCGTTTTAACTCTGTCGGGTTGTTCTCTGAGTTTTAAAACTCAAAATGTAGCCAGTAGTGATTTAGGTGGAGTTTTTATTACCGCTAATAAAGGTGATACTTGGCGTCAAATGTCGGTTATGCCAACTGTTACTGGAGCTCCAGAAAGTATCGGTGCTTTAGATGTTAATAATTTAGTTATAGATCCGAGCGATGCGGCCGCGGTTTATATGCCCACCATCGACGATGGTCTTTATTATACTTATAACATTACTAAGGGCTGGAATTTTGCGGCTACTTTACCCCGAGCGACTATTAACAGTGTAGCGGTTGATGCTAAAGATAAATGTAATATTTATGCCGCCATTGGTAACAAACTATATAAAACAGTCGATTGCAATCGAACCTGGAAAGAGGTTTATTTTGATAGTAATCCGGCTGTCCAAGTAAGTGTTGTGGCCGTTGATCATTATGCCTCCGGCAGTGTTTATATTGGCACTTCCCGCGGTGACGTTATTAAGTCTTTAGATGGTGGCGCTACTTGGCGCACTATTCAAAGATTAAATGATGGTATTAGAAAAATTACTGTTCATCCGACTGATAGTCGCATAGTTTTTGTCGCTTCGGTTAAAAACAGTTTGTATCGTTTTAATTCCGGTGGAGCGATTAGTCTAGATCAATTGTCAGAATACCAAAACAAATTCGATGGGACTAATTGGTTAGATTTAAATGCCGAGCTGAAAGAGTTTAATCTGGGTTTTAATTTTAATGCCTTAGAATTTAGTAGTGATAATAATCTATTTTTAGCTAGCGACAAAGTATTACTTAAGTCGCTAGATAATGGTGCTAGTTGGGCTAAGGTGAAGTTGATTACCCCTGAAAAAGAAACTATGATCAATGCTTTTGCCGTTAACCCGAAGAATGCTAGTGAAATGTATTATGTCACTAACACTGCTTTCTATCGTTCGATTGATGGTGGTAATACTTGGACCACTAAACAATTACCTACCTCGAGAGCTGGCAATGCTTTATTAGTAGATCCAACTAATAATAATGTTGTTTATTTGGGTATTAAAAAATAAAGAAATAATAAATTTATTTAAAAAATATGAATATTTATTTACAAAATAAACAGCCAGAATTCGTCGCCGTTATTGATTTTTTTAAAAAAGATATTTCAACATTAAGAACCGGTCGAGCTAATCCGGCTTTATTAGAAGGTGTCTTCGTTGAAGCCTATGGCGTGAGAAATCCAATTAATGCTGTCGCTAATATCGTCGTCGCTGATTCTCGCAGCCTGACTATTGCTCCTTGGGATAAGAGTGTCCTGAAAGACTTGGAAAAGGCCATCATTGAAGCTAATCTGGGCGTTGGCGTAGTAAATGATGGTGACAAGGTACGAATTACTATCCCGATGATGACGGAAGAAAATCGTAAAGATTTGGTTAAAAAAGTTAATGAAAAACAAGAAAAAGCCCGAGTTTCTATTCGTCAAATCAGAGAAGAAGTGCGTCATGCGATTGAAGAGGTGGAGAAGAATAAAGACTTCAGTGAGGATGAAAAGTTTCGTTATATGAAAGAGTTAGATGAGGTCGTGACTAAATTTAATGAAGGAGTTAAAGAGTTGCGAGATAAAAAGGAGAAAGAGGTAATGGAAATTTAATTATTATTTATGATTTTTACTATTATAATTTTTTTATTAGTGTTGTCTCTCTTGGTATTTGCTCATGAGCTGGGACATTTTTGGACAGCAAAAAAATTCGGTGTGGGAGCCCCTGAATTTGGTTTCGGTTTTCCTCCTCGAATTTTTGGTTTGCAGTTAATTCGTGATAATCATTTACAGCCAATTTCCCAGACCGAAAATCTTGCTGTTGACGTTGAGACAGCTACAGACGGCGTGGTGCTTGAAAAGATTACTGTCACGACCAAAGAAGTTGACGTGGTAGTTCCTACTAAGCGCTGGCGTTTTATTCGAGGCAACCGGGAAATTACCGAAGAAGATGAAAAATATGGCACAGTTTATTCTCTCAATTGGATACCGCTGGGAGGCTTCGTTAAAATCAAAGGTCAGGATGGTGAAAATCAAAATGACCGCAATAGCTTTTCGGCTCGTCCAATTTATCAAAGATTTTTAATCTTGGTGGCTGGTGTCTTGATGAATATTATTTTAGCCATGGCTTTGTTGTCTTTTGGCTTTATGATTGGCCTGCCGCAGAATACGGACAACGTCCGTCCGGGTGGAACACTAGAAGCGAAAAAAGTTCAAATTATGGAAGTGATGCCTGGCTCTCCAGCAGAGAAGGCAGGATTCCAGGTGGGTGATCAAATTGTTAGTATTAACGACCAAACTGTTAGCTCCGAATCTGATGTCCAAAATGCTTTAGGTTCTAAGGCTGGCGTGGAGATGGCTATTAATATTAAACGTTATAGCGAAAATCAAAGTATAAAAGTTACTCCGCAAATTTTAGCGGAAACTAATCGGGGAGGTATCGGTGTTGCGCTCACTGCCTCAGCTATCGTTCATTATCCTTGGTATCAGGCTCTATGGGAAGGTTCTAAAACAGCTATTTTATTATTCTGGGCGATCATCGTGGCTTTTTATGAATTAATCCGAGGATTAATTGTGGGTCATTCGGTTGCTGGTGCTATTGCTGGCCCCGTAGGAATTGCGACTTTAACTGGTCAGGTAGCCCGAATGGGCTTAGCTTACTTATTACAATTTACTGCCTTGCTATCACTTAACTTAGCCGTTATTAATTTCTTGCCGATTCCTGCGCTCGATGGTGGCCGCGCTTTATTTTTGTTGTTTGAGAAGATTAAAGGACGACCAGTTAAAAAAGAATTGGAGAATGCTTTACATAATATTTTTTTCGTCCTCTTGATCTTGTTGATTGTTTGGGTGACTATTAAGGATGTATTAAAATTTTTTTAATTAATAAAAATTAAATATAATTATTATGAAAATCAAAATCAAAGCTAGTAAAATTGAGTTAACCGCCGCGATTGAAAATTATATCAATGAGAAGATTTCTATGTTAGGGAAGTATTTAAAAAAAGTTGATATCCTAAATTGTGATTTTGAAATTGAAAAATCAATCGGTGGACAAAATAAAGGTGATATTTTTCGAGCTGAGATTAATCTAGAAATGCCCGGAGAGATTTTACGAGTAAAAAAAACTGAATCAGATTTATATAAAGCGATTGACAAAGTAAAGGACCACTTAGCTGAAGTGATTAAGAAGTATAAAGAAAAGAAGATTGATAAGCGTCGCAAAGGATAATCTAATCTGATTTATATAAGAAACTCTGACTTATCGGTCGGAGTTTTTTAATTTTGGTTTAAAATATTATTTAATTACCGTCAATGAGCGCCCTCTTTATTTTATTCATAATCTATATTATACTAGGTTAAACAATCATTGTTTATTATTTTTTAGCCATTTTGACCATATTTTTATGGAGAAATGGCCGATTTCAATTATATGGGTTTTATTGATAAATTGTTTGGCGATCCGAATGCTAAAATTATTAAATCTCTGCAGCCGATTATTGACTCCATTAACGCTTTAGAGCCTAAAATGAAGGCTTTGAGTGAGGTAGAGTTAAAAGAACTAACTCATTCTTTGCAACTAAAGTTAGCCGGAAAATATTGGGAAGAGCAGAAAGTAATCTTAGATGAAATTCTGCCGGAAGCTTTTGCTCTGATTAGAGAAGCTTCTCGCCGAGTTTTGGGCCAACGTCATTACGACGTCCAATTAGTAGGTGGTATTATCTTACACCGGGGTCAAATCGCGGAAATGAGAACCGGTGAAGGTAAGACTTTAGTAGCGACTTTACCTTTGTTTTTAAATGCTCTAGCTGGTCGTGGAGTTCATTTGGTGACTGTTAATGACTATTTGTCTAAAGTGGGTGCTGGTTGGATGGCTCCGATGTTTGATTTTTTAGGCTTAACCTGTAGTGTTATCATCCATGACGCGGCTTTTATCTATGACCGGGATCATGTCGACGACACTCAGTTTGATGAGCGCTTGCAACACTTCAAAAAGATTCAGCGGCAAGAGGCCTATGCTTGTGATGTGACCTATGGTACTAATAATGAATTTGGTTTCGATTATTTACGCGACAATATGGTGCCATCACTGCATGATGCCGTGCAGCGACCACTCCATTATTCCATTGTCGATGAAATCGATTCTATTTTGATTGATGAGGCTCGAACCCCGTTGATTATCAGTGGTTCAATTGATGAAAAAACTGATAAGTATTATAAATTTTCTGATTTGGTAGAGCGCTTGGTGGAAAACGAAGACTATAACGTGGATGAAAAATTGCGCGCCGCGACCTTGACTGAGGCGGGAGTTGATAAAATGGAAAAATGGTTGGGGGTCGATAATATTTATGTTGAGGGTGGGGTGCGGGAAATTCATCATATTGAACAGGCCCTCAAAGCCCGAGTTCTTTTTCGTAAAGATAAAGATTATGTGGTCAAAGATGGAGAAATTATTATTGTGGATGAATTTACCGGTCGTTTGATGCCCGGTCGACGTTATAGTGAAGGATTGCATCAAGCGATTGAAGCCAAAGAAAAGGTAACTATTCAACGAGAATCACAGACTTTGGCGACGGTGACTTTTCAAAACTATTTCCGCATGTTCACCAAATTAGCTGGTATGACCGGTACGGCCGTGACTGAAGCGGAAGAGTTCCACAAGATTTATAACTTAGAAACTATCGTTATCCCCACTAATCGCCCGATGATCAGAAAGGACTTAAATGACTTTATCTATCGCACCGAAGAGGGTAAGTATCAAGCAGTGATCAGAGACGTTAAGGAGCGTCACGAGAAAGGTCAACCAATACTAATTGGTACTATTTCTATTGAAAAGAATGAGATTTTAGCAGAATTAATGCAACGAGAAGGTTTACGTCCGGAGATGTTAAATGCTAAAAATCACTTTAGAGAAGCCGAAATTATTGCTCAGGCTGGTAAGAAGGGAGCGATTACTCTGGCTACCAACATGGCTGGTCGCGGTGTGGATATTATCTTAGGTGGTAACCCTTCAAATGCCGCGGAGCAAGAAGAAATCAAGGCCATGGGTGGTTTACATGTCATTGGTACTGAGCGCCACGAATCACGCCGCATTGATAATCAGCTGCGGGGTCGGGCTGGTCGTCAGGGTGATCCTGGTTCATCTCAGTTCTATGTTTCCACGGATGATGATTTGATGCGCATCTTTGGCGGTGATCGAATGAAAAAACTGATGTCGACTTTGAATGTGCCGGAAGACATGCCCATCCAGAATTCACTTTTGTCGAGATCAATTGAGTCCGCTCAAAAAAAAGTGGAAGGTAATAATTTTGATACCAGAAAACATTTAGTGGAATATGATGATGTGATTAACAAGCACCGCGAATCTATCTATCGCAAACGCAAAGAGATCCTGGAAATTCACGAAGGGAAGGTCAAGAATCAAAACGCCTCGAGAACTTTATCGGATATTGCGCTCGACATGGTAGCCAGTGAAATTTCAGCTGTGGTTAGTTTTCACACTCCGGGTGAGAATGTTAGTGATTGGAATTTGCAAGAAATAGCTGAGACTTTCAAAACTATTGTTAGTGGTGTTAATGTCAAAGACCAGATTGCTAACTGCAAAGGCCGCGAAGAAATCATTAACTTCTTGGTGGATATTGCTAAGAATAAATATAATGGTCTGAAAGATGCTTTCAAGGCCGTTAGTATTGATTTTACTGAAGTGGAGAAAGGTATTTTAATTCGCTCCATCGATACTCTCTGGATTGAGCACTTAGAAACAATTGATTACTTAAGACGCGGTATTGGTCTGCGCGGTTATGGTCAGCATGATCCGCTCGTTGAATACAAGAAAGAAGCCTATCTCATGTTTAGTGAGTTAAACAGCCTAATCCAAAGAGAAGTAGTCTATTCTATCTTCAAGACCGGTGAGGCTTTGGGTGGCTTGTCCGCCGAGAAAGTGGCGGCCATTACAACGGTTAATGAAAATCGGCGGTTAAATTTTTCGGCTCCGAAAAAGACGGCCGTCGAACAACATTCTCACCAAAACCTAGATTTAGTCCACGAAAAGGCTAAGAATGATGAGGGTGAGAAAGTGGGGCGCAACGATCTTTGTCCTTGCGGTAGTGGGAAGAAGTATAAGAAGTGTCATGGGAAATAAATAATATGGAAAAGGAAGTGTTTAAAAAAGAACTGGCTATGTGCCGTGAACTTTATCTGAAAAACGGCGGTTATTGTAATTGGGGTAAATGTGGAACCTGCGGCGTGGTGCCGTTGTTATATAAATTGGGCGAGGGAAAAATATATGAAGACAAGGATGAGATCAAAAAGATAAAAAAGGATACTCTAGAATAAATTAATATGATTTATCGAGATATACCAGAAAACTTTAACCCCAAATTTGAAGTCGTGAGTTGTTATCTAGAACATGATGGTCAGATTCTTTTGTTGCTACGCCAGGATCATAAGTCAGAGGGTAATAAATGGGGCATGCCAGCGGGGAAGATTGATCAGGGTGAAAGTGAATTGAAGGCTATAGTTCGTGAGACCAGAGAAGAAACCGGGCAAGAGATACCTTTCGATCAATTTGAATATCTCTCTAAGGTTTATGTGCGCTATCCGGATTATGATTTTATCTATCACATGTTTAAAGCACAGTTAACCGACAGGCCTCAAGTAGTTTTGAGTGAGGGTGAACATAAGGATTATCAGTGGATAGCACCGCAAGCGGCCTTGGAGCTAGATTTGGTTAAAGATAATCAGGAATGCATTTTGTTGGTTTATCAAAATAAACTTTTATGTTAAAGCTAGGCAAGTATCAACATTATAAAGGTGGGGTCTATGAGGTTTTAGGTGTGGCTCACTACAGTGAAGATGAGATAGAGATGGTCGTCTATAAAGATCTTTATGGCGACGGTCAATTATGGGTGCGGCCTTTAGCTATTTTTTTAGAAGAAGTGGAAATTGATGGAGTTTTAAAGCCTCGTTTTACTTATTTAGACTAATTGATTTTTATCTTAAAAACAGTTAAAATAGAGGGGTAAGATACTTATGAAAATATCATCAAAAAAACTACTATCTTTGTTGTTTTTATTAATTGTTCTTTTGACCGCCTACTTTTTGAAAGATTTACCTCAAGAAACTAAAGCGGTCGCTGCTCCTAGTTGGTATGAGGTGGTAAAAGTGACGGATGGCGATACCATTAATGTCAAAATTGATAATAAAAAAGTGGGGATTAGAATGATTGGATTAAACACTCCTGAAACCGTTGATCCGCGCATTACAGTCCAATGTTTTGGTCGAGAAGCTAGTAATAAAGCTAAGGAAATGTTAACTGGGCAAACGGTTCGCTTGGAAGCGGATGCTACTCAGGATGATAAAGATAAATATGATCGCTTGTTGCGCTATGTTTATCTGAGCGATGGCACTTTGTTTAATAAGTGGATGATTGAAAACGGTTTTGGTTTTGAATATACCTATGATAGTAATCCCTATCAATATCAAGCCGATTTTAAAGCGGCTGAGAAAGCAGCTCGGGATAATAAAAGTGGTTTGTGGGCTGATTCGGCCTGCGGGGGAAAATTAAAAAGTCTCTAATAACTTTATTAAAAAATATGTCTT
>PFAQ01000021.1:3951-6148 GCA_002778645.1 Candidatus Falkowbacteria bacterium CG10_big_fil_rev_8_21_14_0_10_39_9 | reverse complement strand
GGTGTGGTATAACGGCTTAAATTTTCCGGCCTTTGTTCCCAGGCAGCTTTATTGGCCTGGTGTGGACAGTGATTTTTGTGCTCTCTACGATTTCAGCTTTACTGTTTTATAATAAGCCCGATAAATCATCTTCATTCATGGTGATTGCCCTGTTGTTTTTTAATAACGCTTTTTTAAATATTTTATGGAGTTCATTATTTTTTGGTAAGCACTTGATTGGGCTAGCTCTAATTGAAATTATAATTCTAAATCTCGTTAATCTGATTATGATTATTATGCTTTGGAAGAAGCATTTAATTTCCGCCTTGTTGTTATTACCATATTTTATTTGGGTTTGTGTGGCGACTTATCTTAATTATTCTTTTTGGTTATTAAATTAATTTAAACCTATGTTTAAGGAAGGGATTATTCGACCATTAGATAGTAGAAAAGATGTTGTTGATGAAGATCAGGATCGAGAGGAGGCGATGATTAAGGAAACTTTGAACCGAGAGGAGTGGGAAGCAGCTATGAAGGCCGATGCGGCTGCGGAGATGGCTGATGCCATTGATCGCCACGAACTTTGGTTGGAATATAAGGCCTGGGAAATGGATAATAGACTTTTTGGTCCTGATAAAAAGGCTAATGAAGGTGTTGAAAAAAAATTGTTTATTAATCAGGATAGCGATGATGATGGCTTGGGAGAAACCACAGCCCATGATTTATATGGTCGCTTTGAAGAAATTAGAAAACAGTCAAAAGCTAAGAAGAAAGGTCAATAAATAGCTTTTAGCTAAAAACAGAGCTTAAATATCTCTGTTTTTTTGATATTCTCTTGATTTTTGTGGCTATTATCGCTATGATGGAGGGGTAATATTAATAAAAACCTTAAAATAATCAATATGGCAGAAGAAAATAAAACAGGTGCAGCCCAGAATCCTTTTCCGGCAATGGAGGAGGCGGTTTTAGATTTTTGGGAAAAGGCCAAAATATTTGAGAAATCCATGTCTAAAGAAGCCCCGGCGGGTAATTTCGTTTTTTTTGAAGGCCCCCCGACTGCCAATGGTATTCCTGGAATTCACCATGTGCTAGCGCGATCCTTTAAAGATGTTATACCGCGCTACAAAACTATGAAGGGTTATTCAGTTCAACGTAAGGCTGGTTGGGATACTCATGGATTACCGGTGGAGCTCCAAGTGGAAAAACAATTAAATATTTCTGGTAAGACGGATATTGAAAAATATGGTATTGCGGAATTCAATCAACAATGCCGGGAAAGTGTTTGGAAATTTAAAGATGAATGGGAGCGGCTGACTAAGCGTACTGCTTATTGGGTGGATCTGAATAACCCCTACATTACTTATGAAAATTATTATATTGAATCTTTGTGGTGGATTATATCCCAAGTTCATGAAAAAGGTCTTTTGTATAAAGGACACAAAGTAGTGCCTCATTGTCCTCGCTGTGGCACAGCGCTTTCTACTCATGAAGTAGCCCAGGGTTACAAGAAGGTGCAAGAGAATTCCGTTTTCTTGAACTTCAAAGTTACCACAGGGAATACCGTGGTTAATGTCGGCGATATTATGTTAGCTTGGACTACTACCCCCTGGACTTTACCGGGTAATGTGGCCTTGGCAGTCGGTAGCACTATTGAGTATGTGAAGGTCAAGCATAACGGAAAAATATATATCTTGGCAGCTAAAAGGGTTGAAGATGCTTTTGCCGGACTAGAGTATGAGATAATAGAAAAAATTGATGGAGAAGACTTGGTGGGCGTTAAATATCAGCCTTTATTCGATATTCCAACTATTAAAAATGCGGGGGAAAAGGTTTATGTTGTTGTGCCGGGTAGTTTTGTTACCACTGAAGATGGTAGTGGTATTGTACACACCGCCGTCATGTATGGTGATGAAGATTATATGTTGGGAGAAAAAGAAGGTTTGCCTAAGGTTCATACTGTTAATGAAGCTGGTCACTTTAATGATGAGGTAGCCGCTTATGGCTTGGCTGGTAAGTTTGTAAAATCCCAGGGCACTGAAAAAATTATTATTGATTACTTAAAAGAATCTGGATTATTATTCAAGGAAGCTTTGTATGAGCATGACTATCCTTTCTGTTGGCGTTGTGATACGCCGCTTTTATATTATGCTAAGGACTCTTGGTTTATTAGAATGACGGCTATTAAAGAGGAGTTGGTTGCTAATAACCAGAAAATTAA
>PFAQ01000021.1:3728-3870 GCA_002778645.1 Candidatus Falkowbacteria bacterium CG10_big_fil_rev_8_21_14_0_10_39_9 | reverse complement strand
GTATTGGGGCACGCCTTTTCCTGTTTGGGAATGCGGGAATTGTTCCAAAGAAATCGTCATTGGTTCCAGAGATGACCTGCGAAAGCAAAAATTTACTGCTAATAGATATTTTGCTTTAAGGCACGGGGAAGCGGTTTCCAAT
>PFAQ01000021.1:3482-3624 GCA_002778645.1 Candidatus Falkowbacteria bacterium CG10_big_fil_rev_8_21_14_0_10_39_9 | reverse complement strand
AATTGACGTTATTATCGCTTCGGATGTTACGCGGACTTCGCAGACCGCAGAGATTTTGGCAAAAGCTCTCGGCATCGAGGTAAAATATGACGAGCGGTTGCGCGAAATAAATACCGGTTCGCTTAATGGCAGGCCGGCGCAG
>PFAQ01000021.1:1955-3407 GCA_002778645.1 Candidatus Falkowbacteria bacterium CG10_big_fil_rev_8_21_14_0_10_39_9 | reverse complement strand
TTCCCCGGAGGAGAAAATTATACTGATGTTAAGTTGAGGATGCTGGATTTCATAGCTGAAGCGGATAGGGAATATGAAAACAAAAAGATACTGATAATAAGCCACGAGGTCCCGATTATGATGCTGGAGAGCATATTCTGCGGGCTGACCAATAGGGAGTTTGCTGACAGATGGGAGGACCTTGCCGTTGATACCGGCGAGCTGAAAGACCTGTCTTTTGCCGGCTTCCCATATAACAAAGAGGGAGAGCTGGATTTCCACCGGCCATATATTGATGAAATTAAATTCATTTGTCCGAAATGCGGGGGAAAAATGGAAAGGGTCCCGGAAGTCGTGGATTGCTGGCTTGATTCCGGCTCAATGCCTTTCGCGCAAGGCCATTGGCCCTTTGCTCAAGCGCAAAATACAAAACACCAGACACAAAATAACAGATTAAGATTCGGAAAACAGGAATCCCGCCCGCCGGAACTTTTCCCGGCTGACTATATCGCGGAAGCCATAGACCAAACCAGGGGCTGGTTTTATACTCTCTTGGTTATTTCTGCCTTACTGGGTTTCGGCCCGAGTTATAAAAATGTGGTTGTCGCCGGCCATGTGCTGGATGCTGATGGGCAAAAAATGTCCAAATCAAAAGGCAATATAGTGGACCCTTGGCAAATTATTGAAAAATACGGAGCAGATGCTTTAAGGTGGTATTTCTACACCATAAACCAGCCGGGCGATCCCAAGCTGTTCAACGAAAAAGATGTTGACAGCGCTTTTAAGAAATTTATTCTCACCCTGTGGAACTGTTATGTTTTCTTTCAGACATACAAGGCGAAAGATTTGAATATGAATGAGGGGCGATTGGAGCCGGACAACCTGCTTGATAAATGGATATTGTCCAAGCTTAATGGTTTAATTTCCGAAGTAACCGCAGGCCTGGATGAGTACAACATCACTGTCGTTGCAAGGTTAATTGAGGATTTTGTTATAAACGATTTGTCTTTATGGTATATCAGGCGCTCCCGCAACCGCTTGCAAAGGCCAAAAAACGTCCAGGAAGCAGAAGAAGCAGCGGTTATTTTAAGGTATTCGCTTTCCGAGATTTGCAAATTAAGCGCGCCGTTTATCCCATTTTTGAGCGAAGAAATCTATCTTAATATAAACAACGGGCAGGCGAGCGTCCACTTGGAGGATTGGCCCAAACCAGATAAAGGGAAAATAGACAAGGATTTGGAAGGAGAGATGAGGAGGGTAAGAGAGATAGTAGCCGAGGGCCTTAGATTAAGGAGTGACAGGGGGATAAAAGTCAGGCAGCCGTTGAGTAAATTAAAAATTAAAAGTCCAAAGTTAAAAGTAGAAGAAGATTTATTGGATTTAATCAGGGAAGAATTAAATGTTAAAGAAATAGAATTGGTTGAAGAGGGAGTTGGAGGGGGCAGGCAATGGGAGCTGGAATATGATTTCGAG
>PFAQ01000021.1:704-1915 GCA_002778645.1 Candidatus Falkowbacteria bacterium CG10_big_fil_rev_8_21_14_0_10_39_9 | reverse complement strand
TTGTCCGGCAGATTCAGGATATGAGAAAAAGAGCTGGTTGCCGGCCAAGTGATAAGATTACAATTTATTATTCAACAGAAGGAGATTTATCCGGGCTGATAGCGCGCAAGAAGCAGGAAATTTTGTTTCAGACCGGAGCAGAAGATATGATTTTCGGCAGAGAGAACAAGGGACTTAAGATAGAATCGTCTTCTCGCATGGACGGCCGAGAGCTTTGGCTGGCCATAAAATTGTAGTAGAATGAAAATATGGCAATTCCCAAATTTTTGAAAACATTTTTAGCCCTGTCAAGCTCTAAGCCCCAATCTTCCGCAAATGTCGGGAGTTTTGGCGAAAAACGGGCTCCGGAAGCGGAGATTACAAAAAGACCGGGCGGGGATAAGGGGCTTTTTAAGGGGAAGCCGTTTTTAGGGAGGATTGAGTTTCGCCGGACTTTGAAAAAGGCGCCGGAAAGATTGCCGGGAGTGGTTGGCGGATTTACGGAAAAAGAAAGATTGGCTCTTGAGGAAGGACTGTTTCCCAAAGAAAAATTCGGGGAATATATTACGCCCTATGAGGTCAACCGCCGGTTAAAAAATCTAAAGCGGGAAATGCATCGCGAAAGGGACATAAGCGAAAAGCTTGAAAAAAGAAAACAAATGCAGTATTTAGAAGCATTAAAAGGAAAACAAGAAAAAGATGAGGAATAAGATATTAATTATTATTATAGTCGCCTTTTTAATAGCCGGAGCAATCGGTTATTGGCTTTATCAGAGGAACGATTATTCTAAAGAGATTTTGCGCCTGGATATTTTAGGTCCGGAAACCATTTCTGCGGGCGGGGAAGTTGAATACAGCGTGCGCATTAAAAATAACGGAGATGTGCGGTTGGAAGAGCCCCGTCTTATTTTCGAATTTCCGGAAGCGTCCCAGCCATTGGACGGCGAAGGCGCAAGGGTGACCAAAGAGAGTGATGCATTTGACGGTTTCATATACCCGGGAGACGAGAAGATTTTCCGCTTCAGGACCGTAATCCTTGGGAAGCAAGGGGATTTGAAGGAGGCAAAAGCCACTATTTCTTATCGTCCAAAAAATATCAAGGCGAAATATGTTTCAAGAACCAGCCACTTGCTCACCATTAACGAAGTTCCATTGACCTTTGAATTTGACATTCCGTCAAGCGTGGGCGGGGGACAGGAATTAAATTTTTCTCTTAATTATTTCTCCAGCAT
>PFAQ01000021.1:0-539 GCA_002778645.1 Candidatus Falkowbacteria bacterium CG10_big_fil_rev_8_21_14_0_10_39_9 | reverse complement strand
CGGGGCAACAAAAGAATTCAAGGCAGAGCTTGGCACGTGGAAAGACGGCAATCTGGTGATTCTTAAAGAGACCACCAAGCAGGTAAAGATTGTCGAACAATCGCTTTACATCACCCAGACAATCAATAATTCTCCGGACTATATCGCCGCTCCCGGAGACCTGCTTCATTATGAAATCACTTTTCGCAACATCGGAACTTCTCCTTTGCAGAATTTATTTTTGGCAAGCAAACTCAATGGTTTGTTATTTGATTTTACCACCATCAAGACCCCTGACGGGCAGTCGCAGTCCGGAGACAATTCCATAATTTGGGATTGGCACAAGATTCCGAAACTCCAATTTTTGGATGCCGGGGAAGAGGGCCTGGTTGAATTCTGGGTTGAATTAAAAGAGGAGGTGGATGGAATTACCAGCGCCAAAGTGGAAAATGAAATTATTTTAGGCCAGACCAGAAGAAAGTTTGTCAATAAAATTAACGCCAATTTGGAATTTGTTCAGGAGGTTTTCGCGGATGACGAGATTTTTGGCAGTAATGCCA
>PFAQ01000033.1:906-16830 GCA_002778645.1 Candidatus Falkowbacteria bacterium CG10_big_fil_rev_8_21_14_0_10_39_9 | reverse complement strand
GTTTGAAGATATTATTAGTTTAGAAAATTTACTTTTAGCTTGGCGAGAATTTTTATCCGGCAAGCGGCGTAAGTTGGATGTCCAAGCTTTTAATATCTCCGATCCCAAACCGCGGCATATTCATAAAGCCAGTGTTTGCGATCGCTTACTGCATCATGCTATTTATCGTCTGCTTTATCCGTTTTTTGATCGGACTTTTATTAGCGATAGCTATTCTTGCCGTCTGGAGAAAGGCACTCATCGAGCGATCAATCGTTTCCAAGAATTTTTTTATAAGGTTAGTCAAAATAATACCAAGACTTGCTGGGTTCTGAAAGGGGATATTCGAAAATTTTTTGCTAGCATTGATCATGATGTTTTACTTAACATCTTGAGGTAGTATATTCCTGATAATGGTATTATTTGGTTGCTCCAGAGAGTTATTGATAGTTTTGGAGTGGGGCAAAGTAATAATGGGTTGCCGTTGGGCAATTTAACTTCCCAGCTTTTTGCTAACATTTATTTGAATCAGTTTGATCAATTTGTTAAATATCATCTTAAGGCTAGGTATTATATTCGTTACGCCGATGATTTTGTGATTTTTTCCAGTGATAAGGGGCGGTTGATCCAGCAAGTAGCGTTAATCAAGGAATTTTTACAAAATAATCTTAATCTGGAACTCCACCCTAATAAATTATTTCTCAGGACAGTTTCTTCCGGCCTAGACTTTTTGGGTTGGGTTAATTTTCCTGATCATCGAGTTTTACGCCGAGCCACTAAAGATAGAATGTTTCGAAGATTAAAGGTTAATTCTGGCAAAGAATCAATTAATTCATATTTGGGATTATTGAGCCATGGAAACGCTCAAAAGTTAAGCTCAGTAGTTAGGAGCAATTTTAGAATTTAAAAACACCAGACATTATCTGGTGTTTTTTGCTAGGTATATTATTTGCATGGCATAATCATCGGGCGGGAGGGGTTCTTTCGGGAAGTCCTGGTTTATCGTCTCGTAGTTATTTAAAAAATATTGAATCTTTTGGATTAGATCAGTATTGTTTCCAGGTTCAAATAATAATCCGCCATAGTGATTGATGAGTTCGGCAATTCCGGCTAAATTGGAGCCGATAATGGGCAATTTAGAGCCAATGGCTTCATAGATAACGGTAGGGGAGTTTTCATAACACGGGGAAGGAACAATTAGGGCACTAGATTGAAGCATTAACTCCTGGATCTTCTTATTCTCCAATC
The DNA here is from genome assembly GCA_002778645.1 of Candidatus Falkowbacteria bacterium CG10_big_fil_rev_8_21_14_0_10_39_9. Lineage (GTDB taxonomy): Bacteria > Patescibacteriota > Patescibacteriia > Patescibacteriales > UBA12465 > CG1-02-41-21. Next base: position 15,603 of record PFAQ01000033.1, on the reverse strand, counting down.
TTCCTAAGAAAGTGATATTTTGTTTGGCTGACTTTTTAGCCTCATCTAAGTAATCGCCATCACCGACGATGGTTAGACGGAGGTCTGGTAGAGCATTGAAGGCTTTAATCAGCGTGTTGGTCCCTTTAGATTTGGAGACTAGACCAACCGCCAAGAATTCTCTTTTGTCTCGGGCCTGATGACTAGCGAGATAATTAGTTTTGACAGGATTGGGAATAGTCTTTGTAATTGATTTAGAAAAGAAATTATTTTTGATGTGAAGCTTTAATAACCACTCGGAGGGGCAGATAACGACATCAGGCGAGCCCATTAGCTTTCTGGTTAGTTGCTGATATTGTCTAGCGAAGAAGGAATTGATAATGCCTTCATGCTGATAGAACATTAATCCAGAGGGGTGGAGTAATTGGATATCGTGGATAATGTGGATGTGTTTTATTCTTCTTTCTTTAAATAGTTTCGGTAACTGCAACCCTAAGCCCATCAGATTATGGGTGATGATTAGGTCGGGTTTTTCTTTGTGAATAATTTTGCTCACTCGGTTATTTTGTTGGTAGTTGAAGAGATTATTGATTTGCCAGAATAGTCTCAGAAAAATTGGTAACTGATTGAGATGATAGTATTTAGATTCAAGATAATAGACGTTATTTTCAGAATAAGTTGGTTGAGGGGAAGTGGATATTACAAAAACTTCATGGCCTAGTTTTTCTAGGTCAGAAACCATAATAGAGGCAATCATTTCGGCGCCGCCTCGGTGATAGGGCGGGTAGAGGCTGTTTAGGATTACAATCTTCATAATTAATTAAATAATTGATTGAGGTTTTTCTCCACAATACTTAAATCATACTTCTTTTCGGCTAATTCTCGCGCCTTAAGACGCATTATTTCTCTTAGGTCATTATCATTCAATATCTCCTCTAATCTATTGGTTAGGTCAGCTACATTGTCGGGCTCAACTATCAGACCTTCTTGTTTGTCAGTAAAAACACTTCTGACGCCTGGTAGATTGGAGGCCACTACGGGAGTGCCACAGGCGAGAGCTTCAATAAGCACGATGCCAAAGGCTTCATTGGAGTTGATGGAGGGCAGGGCTAAGACTGAGGCAGATTGGTAGGCCGCGATCAATTGTTCAGCTACTAATTTGCCTGGGAAGATAGTTTTGTCAGTTATCTCTAATTCTTGCGCTAAAGCTTGATAGCTGGCTTTCAAATCACCTTCGCCCACAATTACCAGTTGCCAGTTCTTTACCGCCAGTCCGGCGCAAGCTTTGATGAGATTGTTTACTCCCTTGAAGTAATGAGCTTGGTCGAGACCGCCAACAAATAATATTTTTTTAGCTGAATCGTCGTGGGGATGTTGCGGACAGAATTTTTTAGTGTCTAGGCCAAAAGGAATTTCGGTAAATTTTTCCGGATGAGCTTGATAGAATTCTTTGATCTGACTATTTTTAATGTAGTCAAAACTGGAACAGACAATTTTATCCGCTCGTTTGAGCAGCCAATTTCTGGTGAGAAGAGAGGGAACACTTAATATCTTAGCCAGTGGTTTAAGACCAACGACATCCATATGATAATAAATCACTAGCTTTTTGTTTTTATTTAAGCGTTTGAAGAGCCAAACTATTTCAGCAGTACCAAAAAATGGATAGTGCAAAAAAATAGCATCGAACTGTGACAATTTTTTATACAGGGAAGGAATGAATGCCCCATGGCCTAATTTTATCAGAGGCTTGATATTCTGAGGATGAAAAGTAGTCACCTCATGATTCTTCTTTAGTAATCCTTCAAATTGGTGGGCGCTATTGCCGATTCCCCCAGCATAGGGTGGATAGACACAGACGATTTGGGCTATTTTCATAATAATTGTTAGTTTTTATCTGTTTTCATTATACATTATTACTATCTTTTATAGTATATTGACTAAAGCATAGAAAAATGATATTCATAATTTATAGTTAAGTAGTAGAATAGTTTTTTAATAACCACCTAAATCTCTTAAAAATGACAAATAAGCTGAAAAAAGAAATTAATTCTGATAGTTTTAATATCGAAATAATTAAGTCCGACTGGGTTCAATTTTATAAAAAATATTTTAATTTGGTAGTTGATTTTTCAGATTTAGTATTACCTAAAATTAAATCTGGACAGAGGTGCATTATCATAGTTCCAGGAATAATTTTCGACAGGATAATTGCTAGAATGCGCTTGCATTATAAAGTTTGTGTCTCAATCAAAATGTTTGGTATAAATTTTCGAGAAGATGATTGTCTCACAGACAAAAGCTATGCCGTCGCGGTTTATGATTGTGCCGAGTCAGACAGGTAATTGGAAAATTATTCAGCTGAAAAATTAGACGATCTGAGTATACCTGGAATAACTTTATTGGAATACTTAATACTTGGATTTAAATATTTTTCTGAAACTGGATCTCACCTTGATATTATTGGTAAAACTTTATATTCCGGCTCTCGTAGTCCTAAAATGAGTAATCATTATTTTGCGGTTTATTGGATTCCAGATGAATCTAAGCTGTATATTATTCCAATCGAACGTTATCTCACCTGCGAAAGCCTTTGTGGACGTGCCTTTTTCGTTTCTTAACTGTTTTGTATTTAATTGCAAAAGCCCTATTTAATAAATAAATAGGGCTTTTTTATATGGTTGAGGTTTTGTTCAGTTTAAATCAAACTACTTTTTTAAGGCCACTTCTCGGGTAATATCTGTGATATTCTTTTCAATTTTAACTAATCTGAGGCGCATTTTGAAGATAAAGTAGAAGAGAATCATAACGGCGGTGTAAAACAGGAAGTTAATACCAGAACCGGAAAATCCGATGGCTGCTACAGCTTTGTCAATAGTTTTGATGAAGATAATGGCGAGAGCTGCTATCAACCAAAAGATCAGCCAAAAGATACTTTCATTGCGCGCGATTTGATTCTTTTGTCTTTGGTAGAATAGGCGAGTCAGAAAGAAGGCGATAATGAGCAGGGCAAATGATTGTTGAAACATAATATTATCTAGTTATTTTTTTATAGATTAAATCTTTGATAATGCGGAAGCCGCCGGAAAATTTCTGACCGAATTCATGGTAGATGACGGTGATGGGAACTTCCTGAATGCGATATTTATTTTTGAAAGCTTTAATCAGAATTTCATTACAGTGAGCCATCTGGTCATTCTCAATCCTAATTTCTCGGGCTACTTTGGCACTCATTGCTCGAAAACCATTTTGCGGATCGGTGAGGTTAATGCCGAAAAATATCCGGTTGATTAGTTTGGCTAGAGGCATGATGATATTTTTTTTGAATCGTGGTAGATTGGATTTTTTGCCTAAGAAACGAGAGCCGAAAACAATATCGGCTTGATTATCTAGAATTGGTTTGACCACGTCTTTGATTTCTTCGGCTAAGAATTGGCCGTCAGCATCAAAATGGACGATAATGTCGGCGCCATGGAGGAGGGCATAGTCATTACCGGTTTGCAGAGCCGCTCCCTGACCGCGGTTAATGATGTGATGGAGAGTGGGGGTACCAGTATTTTTTGCCAGCACAAAAGTATCATCACTGGAGTGATCATCAACTATGACCAAACTGTCCACTAAAGGCTTGCCGCGGTCGATAATGGCGACAATGTTTTTAGCCTCATTATAGGCGGGAATAACGCAGAATATCTTCATAAGTTTGGGGTTTACTCTTGGATTATAGCATTATTTTCTATTATTTCAAAACATGCTAAACTGTTAATAGAATTAATCAATTATTTTCAATTTTTATGTTTTCAACTGGCAAAATCAGTTATAATTTGGCTATTTTTAGGAATAATTTAGCGGGAGCCTGGAATGAGGTCTTTAGTTGGTCTTTTTCTCGGTGGGGGGTGGCCGTGGCTTTGGGCTTGAACTTACTAAACTGGCTAGCCTCTTTTTTCCTTTATCGCTCCTTGGGCGACGAATTAACCGTCTTGCATTATAATGTTGATTTCGGGATTGATTTGATAGGTCATCGTATCCAATTGTTTATTAATCCAGCTTTAGGGTTATCGCTGATAATTTTGAATTTAGTTATGTTGTTATTCTTTGCTCGGCAAAAACATTTTAAATTTGTGTCTTATTTACTTTGGAGCACTGCCATCCTGGCTAACTTATTTTTACTCTTGGGTGTCTTAGCGGTTTATTTGATTAATTTTAGGTAGTAATATTATGATGGACTTCTATTTGATTAAAATAATTTTCTTATCCACTCTAGCTTTTGTCTTTGCGATTTCCTGGACGCCACTTTTAACTAATATTCTTTACAAATATAAATTAGGCAAGCAGATTAGAAATAGTGGTTCAACTCCGATCTTTAGTGAATTACATGCTCACAAAGCAGGAACGCCAACCATGGGCGGAGTCTTGATGTGGGGAACCTTATTGGTGTTTATTTTATTTTTCTATGTTATTGGCAAGATTATTCCGATTGATATTTTGAAGAACTTGAATTTTCTCACTCAGAAAGAGACTTTCTTGCCCTTGGGGGCTTTAATCTTTTCGGCCTTGATTGGTTTGATAGATGATTGGCTAGATGTTCGGGGCAAGGGAATGATGGGAGGCGGTGGTCTCAAGATGCGACATCGCTTATGGCTTTATACAATTATTGCTGTTTGTGGGGCGTTGTGGTTTTATTTTAAATTAGATTGGACAGTGCTGCATGTGCCGTTTCTAGGTAACTATGAAATTGGTTGGTGGTATATCCCGATTTTTATTTTGGTGATTGTCGCCACCTCCTTTTCGGTAAATGAAACCGATGGCTTAGATGGTTTAGCCGGTGGCACACTGCTCGTTTCCTATGTGGCTTATGGCATTATCGCTTTCTCTATGGGTCGTTATGATTTAGCGGCTTTTTGTGGGGTTTTAATGGGCGCCATGCTCGCTTTTCTGTGGTTTAATATTGCTCCAGCACGTTTTTATATGGGGGACACCGGTTCAATGAGTCTGGGGGTTACCTTGGGAATTATTGCGCTTTTGACTAATAATATTTTTATTTTACCGTTTATTGGTTTTGTCTTCGTGCTCGAATCTGGTTCAGTTATTATTCAACTTTTATCTAAAAAATTTCGCCATAAGAAAGTTTTTTTGTCAGCTCCAATTCATCATCACTATCAAGCGATTGGTTGGCCCGAGACAAAAGTCGTAATGCGTTTTTGGTTGATAGCGGCCGTGATGGCTTCGGTTGGTTTGATGATTTTTTTACTTGATAAAAATATTTAATTAGTACTTCCATGTCTTTCAAAGACTTATTAGCCCTCAAGAAAACCGATCATGCTCCAGACAAAAAATTAATTTTGGTCAGTGGGACTTTAATAGTCTTTGGCCTAGTCTTACTCTTTAGTGCCTCTCTGGTGGCCGGTTATCTGCGCTCCGGTAATAGTCTGTATTTTATCAATCATCAATTATTGGGGTTACTATTAGGGACCCCGGCAATTATTATTTGCTCTCGCATTGATTATCATATTTGGCGGAAGTATGCGCTCTATTTTTTGTTGGGTTCTATCGTTTTATTATTATTAGTTTTTGTCCCTGGACTCTCGGCTAATTATGGCAAGGCGCATAATTGGATCAATATTTTTGGTTTTTCACTTCAGCCTTCAGAGTTTGTCAAAATATTCTTTTTGCTTTATTTGGCGGCTTGGTTAGAGGTCAAGCAGAATAAGTTGGAAGATTTTTCTCATGGCATGGGGCCCTTTATGGCGATTTTGGGAATTATCGGTTTTTTGATGTTGCTCCAACCAGACTTGGGTACACTTTCTATTATTTTTGCTAGTTCGGTGATCGTCTATTTTGTGGCCGGTGGTCGCTTCAAACATATTATTGTCCCCTTGCTTTTGGCGACCATTTGTTTGGTGGCGCTCGTTAATATCAAGTCCAACAAGATGGATCGAATTGAATGTTACTGGCACCCGGAGATTAGTGCTGATGATAAATGTTATCAAACTAACCAGGCTCTAATTGCTATTGGTTCCGGTGGTTTTTGGGGTCGGGGACTGGGAGAGAGTCGACAAAAATTCATGTATTTGCCCGAGGTTTGGAGTGATTCTATTTTTGCCGTGGTGGCCGAAGAACTGGGTTTTGTTGGTTCGATTTTTTTGCTTGCCTTATATTTTTTCTTATTTTATCGCGGTTGGGCAATTGCCCAGAAAGCGCCTGACCTCTATGGCCGAATTTTAGCTATTGGTATCGTCTCCTGGATTCTTATCCAAACAATTCTCAATGTCGGTGGAACCATAAATTTTATCCCTATGACGGGCGTGCCGTTGCCGTTTGTGTCTTCCGGCGGATCATCACTTTTGGCGGTAATGGCGGCCGTAGGAATATTGTTAAACATCAGTCGACAGACGCGAGTGGTATCGCGAAAAATGTAAATAATATGAATCAAGATCAGACCAAAAAATTGATTATGTTGTCGGGTGGTGGTACGGGTGGATCAGTGACCCCCCTGTTAGCTTTGGTGGATTATTTAAAACAAAATGATTCGAACCGTTATAGTTTTATTTTTGTGGGGACTAATTTTGGCCCAGAGAAATATTTAGTAGAAAATGCCGGAATGCCATTTGTGTCCCTAGCGAGTGGTAAGTGGCGACGGTATTTTTCTCTTCAGAATTTATTGGATATTGGTAAAATTATCTACGCTTTTTTTCAATCACTATATCTGCTCAAAAAATATCAACCGGATATTTTACTTTCCGCCGGTGGTTTTGTCAGTGTCCCGCTAGCTTATGCGGCTCGTTTCTGGCGAATTCCAGTTTTAATTCATCAGCAAGATGTGCGAGCGGGTCTGGCCAACAAACTAATGGCTCATGTGGCTAGTCAGGTGACAGTGACTTTTGCGCAGTCCTTGAATGATTATGGTCTAAAAGCTTTATGGGTGGGGAATCCGGTTAATGTTAGAGTTGAAGCTAGTTTGAATTTAGACCAGAAATATAATCTAGATCTGAAAAAACCTTTACTTTTAGTATTGGGTGGCGGTACCGGTTCGGTTTTCATTAATTGGTTAATCCGAGACAGCCTTAAACAATTACTGGAATTTTGTCAGGTAGTTCATATTACTGGGACAGGGAAGAACGACGGAGTTATAAAACAAACTGGTTATCTAACGTTCGAATTTATCAATCATCAAGAGCTTATCTGGTTTATGGACCAAGCTCAGGCAGTGGTTTCTCGTTGTGGTCTGGGAGCGCTGACGGAAATTTCTAGCCTTGGGAAAGCTTCTATCTTGATTCCGATGCCGAATTCTCATCAAGAAGATAATGCCGCGATTTTTGCCGCTCTAAAGGCCGCTATTGTTTTAAATGAAAAAAACTTGTCAACTGATATTTTTATCTCTCAAGTCAGAACTCTCATGACAAATGAAAAGGCGCATAATGATTTATACGCCTCGGTAAAAAAGATAATTAAGCCGGCTAACGCTGACTTGAAAAAAGTTGTGGACAAACTATTGTCCTAAACCTTCTCCGTTGCTGTATATTTCATCAGCTAATTCTTCGATTTCTTCCAAGTTCATGTCTGGTTGCGACTTTCTCATTTGATCGATGAAGTCAGCCCGAGACATGGCCTTTTTGTTTTCTTCATGTTCTTCTTTTGATATAGGTGGCGTGGGCAATCCGCTCGCACCATCATTGTTAGTTGTTGCGTCCATCTTTTTTATTTGGTTTTGATTATTATTTGAATTCATATATTTTTATTTTTTGTTCTTTTCGAGTTTCATTCGGTCTCTGTTTAACTTGGTTAAAATTGGCAGAATAAAATGATCGCGCAATTGTGGAATGGCAGCGTAAACACAAAAATCATTCTTGTCATCTTTATTTACTAAGCTTAAATACTTTTTATATTCTTTGCTGATAGTGGATAAGGATAATATCTGATTATCTATATTGGTAATTAATTCTGCTGGAGCGCTTCCTTTATTTTCTAATAATTTTTTGTATTCTTCAAAATTGGTAGACATTAATACCATATCTTCTTTGGTTTTTTGAGTGATGATGTCAACGGCCTTTTCGGTAGAGAGAATCTTATTTTCTCGGTCGTCAGTAGTATCAAATTTGATGCCATTAACTTTTATTAAATGGTTAACTAGTCCTTCCTTTTTTTCGCCATTTCTATGGTTGACTTCCAACGTTTTAAATTTTGCCCAAAGATGTTGGAGTGATTCTTGGGCGACTCGAGCCTCGTCAGTTACCGGTTTATATCTAGTAATATTTTTAATCATTAGGTCGATAGAATCTTCAAATTTTTGACCATCTAAATTGATAAGATTAAAGATCCGTTGCAAGGCTTTGGGGTTCAGAGAGCCTTTGTGATCCCAACCATTAAGGTTGTAGAGAGCAAATTCATTGGCGGTATTTTTGAGATAGAGTTCTTCGGCGGTTTTTTCACTACCAATATTAACCTTGGCCCCATTAACCAGCACCACTTCTATGGTTTGTTTTTCGGCGCCGAGATTAATAATGCCGTTAAGTTTTGTGTCGTTAATTTTATTTTCATTATCCATAACTTCGCTGTTCATATTTTGAGCAAAAGCTTCCATTTCTTTGTAGCCATTTTCAGTTTTAATTAAGCAGTGAATTTTAAAGCAACCATTTTTTTCTTTGCCAAATTTCTGCAGTTCTTCCATGCTTAAATCTTTTATCTGGTTATCGGCTGCCATTTTTTGTAATTCAACGTAAACATTATCTCTATCTTGAATACCAAAAACGACATCCAAGTCATCAGGAATTTTTTCCGAATGTTCAGTATGGGGAATATAGCAATTGGAACCAATGAGGGCGTAGGGATACTGACACTTATTAAAAACTTGACTACAAATAGTAGAAATAGCCTCTTTCATGTCGGGTGATATTTTGTCATTAAAACGTTTTTGAATTTTTTCGCTGGCTGGAATAATCTCGACTAATTTAGCTTCGGCGGAGTCTGCTAAATAGTTGGGGGAGATGTTCAATACTTGGTTCTTGAGTTTCTTGTTCAATTCCTATTTTAGCTTTTTTAGTCAAACCTTCAATTTCCCCCTCTTTTTTTTGAATCCCTTCTTCAACGGGGGCGAGTTGTTCGATTTTGCCAGACATTTTTACGGCCTCAAACGCTAGGCGCTCGACAATTTCCTTGTCTCGAGTATTTTTTTCATCAATTTTTTGAATAGTAACTTTGGCAGTTTCCTTTAAAACCTCAGGGGTTATCTCCGGCCCTTTTTGTGACTCTGGTTTTTCTATGACTTCTTTGTCGTTCAATTCTTTTTCCTTAGCCATATAGTTTTTATTTATAATCTGTTTGAATGGAGTGGCGGATTTCATCAATCTTTTTAGCCTCCATTTTTTTAATAAAACTAGCTAATATATCCTTCTCTTGGCCCCGGATAACATCAATCTTTTTGATATAATCTTGGTAAATCGCCTCGATATTATTGAGGCGCTCTTGGATTTCAGTTGAGTTAAGCTTTGGGTTAGCCATACGAAAAAAATCTATTAGATATATAATTTTTATGATGTCAAAACAATAACATAAAAATTAATAAAAATCAATATCTGTCAATTGCTGGATCTGGTTTTGGGAATTTGGCGTCTTTGTGTTATAATAGATAAATATGAATATTAAAGGTAGGGAAATCAAAACTGCTTATTTTATCGGTGTTAAGGGGGTCGGCATGACCATGTTGGCTCAGTTTTTAGTGGAAAGCGGGGTGCGGGTTTCGGGCTCTGATAATCCGGAGAATTTTATGACCACCAAAGTCTTACAGCGGGAAGGAATCAAAATTTTAAGCCCCTTTGCGGTCAAAAATATTCCTGTCAAGGTAGATCTTATTGTCTATTCTAGTGCTTTTAATGTTGAAAATAACGTGGAATTAAAGCAGCTACTGACTACAGGTCAGAAAAAACGCGACAGTCTGATTCTGATTTATGCCGAAGCTTTGGGGGCTGTTTTTAGCCAATATGATGGTTTGGCGGTGTGCGGTAGTCACGGTAAAACCACTACTTCGGCTTGGTTGGGTTATGTACTCTACAAAGGCGGATTGTCACCTAATGTTTTAGTAGGAGCTCCAGTGCCACAGTTTAAAGGTAGTACTCTTAAAGGGCGTAGTCGTTATTTTGTGGCCGAAACGGATGAGTATCAAAATAAATTACAGTATTTTTTTCCGCAAGGGGTTCTGCTTAACAATATTGACTATGATCATCCGGATTTTTTTAAAACTGAAAAAGATTATATTCAGGTATTTGCTGCTTTTGTCGAAAAAGTTCCAACTACTGGCTGGTTAATCTTCAATGCTGATGACAAAGTGGCGCTGCGTTTATCCAAAAAATGTCCAGGAGAAATAATTTCTTATGCTTTACATAACCAAGTGGCAGATTATGTGGCTTCCGATTTGTCTATCAAAAATGGCCGACAATATTTTTCTGTTTTTGAAAAAGGTCAGGATTTGGGGCGGTGGTCAATTCTGCTCTCCGGTGAGCAGAATGTTTATAATGCTCTGGCGGTAATTGCTGCTGCCAAGAAGTTGGGCATGAATTTTTTTGATATCAAAAAAGCAGTTTTGTCTTTCTTGGGAACCGAAAGAAGATTGCAGTTGTTAGGTAAGTACCGCGGCGCTTTAGTAATTGATGATTATGCCCATCATCCGACCGAGATTAAAGTCACGCTTGAAGGGGTGCGTAAAATGTATGCTACCAGAAACATTATCACTGTTTTTCATCCCCATACCTTTACTCGCACCAAGGCTCTTTTGGGCGACTTCTCGCAGAGCTTCAAGGATACCAATGAGCTGATTTTGCTCGATATTTATGGCTCGGCGCGGGAAAAGCAGGGCGGGGTGTCGAGCTTGGATTTGTTTAAAAAGATTAAGAAATATGCGCCTAATTTGGCGACTAAGTATATTCCGACGCTAGAATTAGTGACGGAATACTTAAAGGAGAAAGTTGATAAGAATGATTTAGTTTTACTAATGGGGGCCGGCGATGTCTTTCGGGTCGGCGCGTCTTTAATGAAAAAATAATTTTATATGTCTAAATCAAATATTCCGCCAACTACCGGCAAAGCTATTATTCCCTGGAATCGTTTCTGGGTGGAGTTGTGGCACCTGCTGTTGCCGTTTAAAAAGTTTTTTAAGTTTATTATAATTACCATCTTCTTGACGGCTAGTTTAGATTTGGTCGCTCCCTATATTTTGAAAATGCTGATTGATAGCTTAACTGGTTTTAGCCCAGATAAAGTTTGGTTTATTTTAAAATTAATTATTTTATATTTAGCTACGGGAGAAGTACAGGTTCTGATTAATTATTTTAACAGTCGCCAAATTCTGCGTTTACTAGTCGAGGTGGAATATTTTTTGGGAATTAAGGCTCAACAGAAATTAGTTTATCTGGGACTGGGTTATCATGAGAAGGAAAATACTGGTAGTAAGATTATCAAGATTGAAAGAGGCGTGGATAAGATCTCGCAATTTATCGGGAATACTTTTTGGGACGTGATTCCCACTTTAGTTCGAATGATATTTACTTTGATCGCTTTGTTCTACGTGGATTATAGAATTGGCCTATCTTTCTTGGTTTTTGCTCCTCTCTATATTTTTATTACTTATAAAGCTAATAAGCGGATGTATCCGATCAGAAAGGAAATTTACAAGGACTATGAAACGGCTTCTGGCAAGATGGGTCAAGCCATAATCAATATTAATGCCGTGCAATCTTTTGTGCAGGAAGAACGGGAATTAAATGAGTTTGATGTTATCAAGACTCATGTCAGAGAAAATGAAGATAAACAATGGGGCTGGATGATGAAAATTAGTTTGAGCCGAAATTTAATTGTTAATCTCGGTCGAGCCACGGTTTTGTTTTTGGGTATTTATTTGGTTTATAATAATTTGCTGAGTGTTGGTACCTTGATTTTTGTTTTCACGCTCAGTGAAAAGTCTTATTCCTCTTTAGATAATTTGTCGCGCTTCTATGACAAAATGGAGGAAGGGCGTGAGGGCGTTAATCGTCTCTTGGCGCTATTTAATACTGAGGCTGATATTGTCAGTCGCCCTAACGCTTATCAACCCAAAGATATTCAAGGTAAAATTAGATTTGAGAATGTTTCTTTCAGCTATGGCAATAATCAGAATCCGGCCGTGAAGAAATTAAATTTCAAAATTAACTCCGGTTGTGTGACGGCGCTAGTCGGTCCCTCCGGTGGCGGTAAGACAACTGTGGCGCGCTTAGCCTATCGTCATTATGATCCGCAAATTGGTCGCGTACTTTTAGATGACCGAGATTTGCGGGATTATGATTTACAAGGCTTTAGAAGATTCTTTGCCATCGTCCCACAAGAAGTAGAAATTTTTGATTTAAGTATTCAAGATAATATCGCTTACGCTAAACCGAAAGCGAGCTTTAAAGAAATTCAAGCGGCCGCTCGAATCGCTAATGCCGAGGAGTTTATTGTGAAATTAGAAGAGGGTTACAAAACGGTGGTGGGTGAAAGAGGTATTAAATTGTCTGGTGGCCAACGCCAAAGAATTGGTATTGCTCGAGCGATTTTAGCCAGTCCCCGGGTTTTGATTTTTGATGAGGCCACTTCTAATTTAGACAGTCAAAGCGAGGTTTTGATTCAGGATGCCATAGAAAAAATCAGCAATGACCGCACTATGATTATTATTGCCCACAGACTGAGTACTATCAAGAAAGCTGACAAGATTGTCGTGTTTGAGGGCGGGAAAGTCGTGGAAGATGGTAGTCATTTAGAACTTTCTCGGATTAATGGTGGACTTTATGCCAAGCTATTGAAACTACAAAATTTGGGAGAAATTAATTAATAATTATGATTAATATTCAAAAAAAGATTAGGTTAGATCAATACACCACTTTCAAAATTGGTGGTCCGGCTGATTTTTTTGTGGCTATAACTAGCCTGGCTGATTTACAAGAAGCGCTGTCTTGGGCCCAGAAAAATAAACAAAATATTCTTTTTTTGGGGGGTGGTTCCAATACTTTAATTAGTGACCGCGGTTTCAGAGGTCTAGTTATCAAAAACGAAATTAGCGGAATTGAACTGGTCAGAGAAAATGCCAAAGCAGTTTGGCTCAAGGCCCAGAGTGGTGAATGGTGGTCATCACTGGTTAATCACGCTGTCTTACATAATTATTATGGTGCCGAGAATCTATTTCTAATTCCGGGAACCGTGGGGGCTGCTCCGATGCAAAACATTGGTGCTTATGGAGTGGAGCTTAAGGATGTTTTTTGTAGCCTGGAGGCAGTAGAAATCAGAACTGGAAAATTAAAAAAATTTAATAAAGCGGATTGCGATTTTGGTTACCGTTATAGCATTTTCAAAGGAAAATTAAAACATAAGTATTTTATCTATAGTGTGACTCTAAAATTAAATAAAACCCCTAAGTTTAAATTAGACTATGGTGATATCCAAAAAACTTTAGCCGAAAAGAAAATTATAAATCCCAATGCCCGAGAAGTGGTCAGCGTTATTATGGAAATCAGAAATAGCAAGTTGCCCAATCCTAGTGTCCTGCCTAACGCTGGTTCTTTTTTCAAAAACTCGGAAATAAGTTTGGCGGCTTTAAAAAAACTCCAAAAGAAATTTCCTGATGTTAAATTCTTTCCTGCGACTAAGGGAGTCAAGGTTCCGGCTGGATGGCTAATTGAACAATGTGGCTTTAAGGGAAAAGTGATCGGTAAAGTTGGAATCCACGAGAAGCAAGCCTTAGTTTTGGTTAACTATGGCGGAGCAAAAGCCAGTCAGGTAATTAACTTGGCTGATAAGATTATGACATGTGTTCGGTCTAAATTTGGCCTTAAATTAGAGTGCGAAATTAATTATATTGAATAATAAATCAAAAATATGATCAGTAAATTAGAACCACATCTCTTATGTAAAAAAGGCGATATCGCCCCTTATGTTTTGCTTCCCGGTGATCCGGGTAGAGTGTTGAGAATGGCCAAGTTGCTCGATAATCCTAAGGAGATTTCTTTTAATCGCGAATATCGCATCGTGACGGGAAAATATCAGGGCTTGCCGGTTACTATCTGCTCGACTGGAATTGGTGGTCCTTCAACGGCTATCGCTATTGAAGAGCTGATTAATTTGGGAGCTCATACTTTTATTCGAGTTGGTTCTTGCGGCGCTTGCCAGAAAAAAATTAAAATTGGTGAGGTGGTAATTTCCGATAGTGTCATCAGGGAAGACCATACCTGTTTGGATTATGTGCCACTGCAATTTCCAGCCGTAGCTAATCGTCATGTCTTGCGAGCGCTCGAGGAAATTGCTCTTAAAACTAAGTCTGAATATTATGTCGGTCCGACCATTAGTTCTGATGCTCTCTATTCGCAAGCTAATCGGAATCGGAAAATATTTTGGAGTAAGTTTGGTGCTCTAGCTCAAGACATGGAAGCCGGTACAGTTCTCACCTTAGCTCGAGTTAAAGGAGTGCGTGCCGGATCAATTTTGTTAGTAGTGGCCGCTGAAGGCGAAAAAAACATTAAAGCTAAGATTGCCCGTTACTCCAGTGAGGCCCAGAGTGGTCAGGGTCAATTAGTGGAGAAGGAAAAGCGGGCAGTCCAAATTGCCTTGGAAGCTTTATTAATTTTGAAAAAGAAATAATATGAGTAAGGAAAAATATATTGGGACTAAATTCAATGTCGTGTTTGCCGGTGATTTTAAGCCAACCATAAGAGAAAAAGAATTAATTAA
>PFAQ01000033.1:0-857 GCA_002778645.1 Candidatus Falkowbacteria bacterium CG10_big_fil_rev_8_21_14_0_10_39_9 | reverse complement strand
ATCAAGCGCACTGGAGCCCATCCTTTCCAGCTCAAAATTTCTGATTTTGTGTTAGTAGTTAAGGCTGACAAGGACACAGTTTGGGTTAAAGGAAGGTATGAGCCAAGTTCGGAATCGCGCCTGCATTATTTTACCTACCTTGCTCGACCCGATATCAATTGTTTATTCCATGCTCATGACTTTCTAGTTTTAAAAAGTGCGGCTCGCTTTAAGGAAGTAGCTTATCTCAAACATTTTTCTTACGGCACGATGGAGTCAGCGCGAGCTGTAGCTCGAGCCGCTAAAAAACATGACTACATCGTCCAGAAAAATCATGGCGTCATCGCTCTGGGTAAAAATATAAAAACCGCTTTAGATATTATTATTAAATATCATGAAAAATTTAAATCAATTGCATAAACAATTACCTCTGACCGTAGCCCTTAAAACTGATCATGTTTTAATAATTGATCAGACTATATTGCCCCATAAATTAAAGTTTTTGAAATTAACTAAATACGCTGATGCCAATTTTGCCATCAAAGAAATGAAGGTTAGGGGGGCCCAGGCGATTGGTGCTGTGGGTGCTGTCGGCGTGTGGTTGGCGAGTAATAGGTATCGAAAAAATATTCCCACCGAGTTTTATGCTTACTTGCAAAAAATTGCTAAAGAAATTATCAAGGCGCGACCGACAGCTGTTAATTTAGCTTGGGGCGTGAAAACTATTTTATCTGATTTGGATTTAACTTCTGTCGCTAAGATGAAACAGATAATTACTTTGCGCTATAAAAATCTGTTATCCCAAGAAGTAGCTAACAATCTGAAAATCGGAGAATATGGCAATCAATTAATTAAATCGGGTATGACCATTCTCACTC
>PFAQ01000035.1 GCA_002778645.1 Candidatus Falkowbacteria bacterium CG10_big_fil_rev_8_21_14_0_10_39_9 | reverse complement strand
TTTATTGAATTTTATTATTGCAATTATTATTGGTATCTTAATCGGAATAATCTTATGACTAAAAAATATATTGAAAAAATTAAACCATATGTTTGGCTGGCTAGTTTTGCCGTTTTTTCTGTTGGCTCTTTCTGGTTTGGTTTTAACCCGGGCAAAACCATTTATCAAAGTTTTACCAAATCGTTTATTGAAATGATTACTTTTATTCCCTTCCTGTTTATTATCGTTGGCTTGTTTGATGTCTGGTTTCCTAAAGAAAAAATAGAAAAGCATGTCGGCAAAGATTCCGGCATCAAAGGAATTATAATGGTTGTTATTTTAGCAATGCTTCAGGTCGGGCCATTATACGGCGCTTTTCCAGTCGCTTATATTCTTTATAAAAAGGGTGCCAGCATTAAAAATATTTTCATATATCTGGGAGCGTTTTCCACGCTCAAGATTCCTATGCTTGGCATTGAAATCGGTTATTTGGGATTAAATTTCACATTGGTGAGAACATTAGTTTCTTTGCCTTTATTTATAGCAGTTGGTTATTTTATGGAATGGTATTTGAAAAATAGAAATTTTAAAGTTAATGAAGTTTAAATTTTTGAGGTCGACAAAAGTTTGTTGTTCAAAATCGCAGAACAAAAAATTATTAATTAACTAAATTAACAAATAAAAATATGACTTACATTATTTATCTCATCACCGGTCTTTTGGCCGGAGTTATCGGCGGACTTTTAGGTACTGGCGGTTGCGCTCTGATGATGCCGGTGATTCGTTTTGGTTTTCATTTTGATCCGGCCATTGCGGTTGGCACGACTTTAACCGCAGTAGTTTTTACGGCAGCTTCCGGCGCCTATCAGCATATTAAAATGAAAAATGTGGACAAAGGCACCGCCTGGATAGTCGCCGCGAGCGGAATTTTAGGTGTCATTATCGGTTCTATTGTCTTTGGTTATATCAAAAACTATGGAGCGCTTATTGATCTTATTCTGGGTTTTGTTTTTTTGGTGGTATCATTCCGTATGCTATATGAAGGAGTGTTGGGACGCGGTCCGAAAAATCCCAGTGAAACTCAAATGCCCGGAACAACAACGACTAAAGGATTTCTGGGTTCATCTATCGGCTTTCTGACGGGTATTATCGGTTTGGGTGGTGGTTACGCCCTTGTTCCCTCATTTATTTATTTTCTCAGCGCACCAGTAAAGCTGGCAATTGGCACTTCCATGGCCTCTTTCATTTGGATTGCACTTGTGGGAGCGATGTTTAAAATCTATCAGGGTGTGGTCAATATTCCCGTCGCCATTACTTTGGGGATCGGCGCAATGATTGGCGCAATTTATGGCGCTAAATTGGTGGCTAAATTCAAACCAGCTTCACTCAAAGCTCTTTTTGGCCTGCTCTTTCTCTATGTCTCGCTCAAATATATCCTGATTTATTTTGGGATTATTATCTAATTAAAACAATTAAATTAAATTTATGAACGAAGAACAAAAAAAGGATTCGAAGTTTGCTAAATTCCACGACGTGGATCGGGAACAAATCCAGTGGAATCCAGTGGTAGACGAGAATAAGTGCATCGGTTGCGGAATGTGTGCAACTTCTTGCGGGCGAGGAGTGTATAAGTTTGATTATGAAAACAAAAAATCAAAGGTGGCTAATCCTAATAATTGCATGGTAGCTTGTATTACCTGTGCCAATCTTTGTCCGGTTGGAGCTATCAGCTTCGTCGAAGCTGGCGACACGCCAAGAGGAAAGACTCAAAAAATAGTCAAAGATTTTCAATTGCTTCCAAAAGTAAAAGAGGAGCTAGAAAAAAGAAAAGATGAATTAAATATAAACTAATAATTTTATAAAACCATGGCGGAACATAATCACTCCACTGCTTCAAAAAATCTCGTTTGGTCAATCGGGATCAATGTAATTATTGTTGTTTTTGAAATTCTTTTCGGCCTTCTCTCTCGAAGCTTTGCATTAATTAGTGACGCTTTGCACAATGTTACTGATATAGGTTCAATGATTTTGAGTCTCTGGGGCGAAAAACTGGCAGACAAACCGCAAACCGAGAAAAAAACTTACGGTTATAAACGCGCCGAAATTTTGATCGCCTTTGTTAATGGAGGCGTTCTTTTGGGAGTGGTCGGTTTTGTTTTAGTGGAAGCAATCATTCGGCTTTTTAAGCCGGAGCCGGTATCCGGCATGACGATGGTGATCGTTGCCGGTGTCGCGCTTTTAGGCAATGGGTTGGCGACTTATCTTTTGCAAAAAGGAGCCAATAAAAATCTGAACCTGAGAAGCGCTTGGCTCCATTCATTACAGGACGCTTTATTTTCTTTAGGCGTGGTCGTGAGCGCAGCAATTATTTATTTTACCGGCTGGAATTGGTTAGATTCTTTAGCTTCTATTATAATTTCTGTTTTTTTACTCAAAGAAATTTTTTCTATTCTTTTAGAAACAATTAATATGCTTATGGATTCTGTTCCTGCGGATATTAATTTTGCGGCAGTAAAATCTGACTTATTAACAATGTTTGGCGTAATAGAAATAAACGATTTACATATTTGGCAAACCAGTAGCGAAAATATATTATTGAGCGCGCATTTAAAAATAAAAGAGCTTAACGCTGAAGAACGTATAAAATTAATAACCAATATTCAAAATTTTTTAGAAAAACAATATCACATTAATCATACTACTTTACAAATGGTGTCTGCCAAAGAAGCAGAAAAATTAAAATTAAATTGTAATCATTGTAATTAAAAACACTTATGAAAAACAAAATTATAATTCCCACAATTTTATTTACTCTCGTTCTGATTTTTTCATTTTTTGCGCTCTCGCAAGAAAAAAATAAAGACCAAACTCCAGCGGATGAAACAGCAACGGCGGAAAACCAACCAGCAAGCCAAATCATTCTTTTCTACGGCGACGGCTGTCCACATTGCGCAATTGTTGAGGAATATATAAGAGAAAATAGTACTAGCGATAAAATTTCTTTCGCCCAAAAAGAAATTTATTACAATCAAAATAACGCTAAAGAGTTGGGAGCCAAGGCGAAAATTTGCGGATTGCCGACCGATTCAATCGGCGTGCCTTTTCTCTGGGACGGCGAGAAATGTTTAATCGGTGATCAAGACATTATAAATTTCTTTAAACAAAAAACTAATGAGCAATAATATGAAAAAAATATCAATTTATCTTTTATTTATTTTCGCGATTAGCTTTCTTTTTGCCGAAAAAGCCTTGGCGGTTTGCCCAATATGCACAATTGCTGTCGGCGCCGGAGTCGGTCTTTCTCGCTGGCTAGGAATTGATGACGCAATAACCGGATTATGGGTCGGCGGGCTTATTGTTTCTATGATTACTTGGACAGAAAGCTGGCTGGAAAAGAAAAATATCCGCTTCAAAGGCAGAATGTTTGTAAATATTTTAGGGTATTACGCCTTAATTATCATTCCGCTTTATTATTCCGGCATTATCGGCA
>PFAQ01000040.1:454-16681 GCA_002778645.1 Candidatus Falkowbacteria bacterium CG10_big_fil_rev_8_21_14_0_10_39_9 | reverse complement strand
TTAAAAACTAGAATTGACGAGACCTCCAAGTATATTAAACCCGCCGAAAAGACCATGGATTTTGCCTTTATGTTTATCCCTTCGGAAGCAATTTACTATGATTTATTGATTAACAAGGTGGGTGCTGTTCAGGTTAATACGCGCGATTTAATTGAATATGCTTTTCGGGATAAAAAGGTGATTATTGTTTCCCCGACTTCCTTCCTGGCTTATCTACAAACCGTCTTGCAAGGCTTGCGCGCGATGCAAATTGAGGAAAGCGCTAAAGAGATTAAGATTAATGTGGAGAAATTAGGCAAGCATATTTTGAATTATGATGAGCTTTTAAAAAAATTGGGTAAGAATATTAGCACCTCAGTTAATTGCTATAATGATGCTTATAAAGAGTTTGAAAAGATCGATAAAGATGTTATTAAAATCGCTGGCGGTGAACGTCAGGTAGAAGCGTTTCTGATTGATAGACCTAAATTAGATTAAATTTTATATGGAACAAAATCGTCAACTACAAGACGTAAAAGAAGCAATTGTCAGAGCAATTGTTTTTTTTGATTTGTTTGATTGTCCGCTCTCGCCCTATGAAATCTGGCAGTATTTAGATCGTTCGGCAACTTTGTTGGAGGTTAAAGAAATTTTGACAATTGGCTTGAAGGGGATTGAGAGCGCCAATGGTTTCTATTTTCTGGGTTCTCGCTCTAATATTTTAGAGGAACGACAAAAACGCTATCATTTTAGTTCGGCTAAATTTAAATTGGCTGAGCGCGCCGTGAGATTATTTAGCTTGATTCCTTTTGTTAAAATGATAGCAGTCGCCAATATAATTGGGTCACACAATCTACGTGATGGTAGTGATATCGATCTATTTATCATTACTGCGCCACGGCGTTTGTGGCTAACTAGATTGTTTTGCGCGGGACTAGCTAAGATTTTAGGGTGGCGTCCTACCAGAGAGACTAAGCGGAACAGAATTTGTTTGAGTTTTTATGCTAGCTCTGATGCCCTTAATCTGGAGAATTTGAAATTGAGCTCCGAAGATTTATATTTCAACTATTGGTTGGTCGGATTGGTACCACTTTATGACAGAGATCAAACTTATGCTAAGCTGATAAGTGAAAACAATTGGCTGAAGGCCTGTTTGCCTAATTGGCAGGAATTACGGCTTAAGTCTTCCGCTTCCAGCCGAAGAGCTGGTTATAGAATTTGGTCCTTTTCTAGTTGGTTAGATAGATGGGAACGAAAAACTTTCGCTTGGCAATTAAAGATTATGCCTGGGGCTCTAAAGAATCTGGTTAATATTGATACTCGGGTACGAGTAAATGACAAAATAATTAAATTATATTTGGTCGACAGACGCCGAGAATTTTTAGATAAATTTTCTGAGCGCCTAGATCAAATACTACGAAAATAATATGAGCTATTTTAAAAAGTTGGGGGAAGTATTTTTCTCTATGCTCGCCTTTCTTTTACCTCTTCAGACGCGACTATTTATTCGTCCGGGGGTGGTTAACTTCGGTTATTTGGAGTATGGCACGATTAGTCTCTATGTAACGGACATTATTTTGGTGCTACTTTTGTCGTTCTTGTTGATTAATCTTTTATTGCCTCAAACTAAAAAACTTCTAAATTTTGTTTGGTTTTCACCTCAAATCAAGAATGATTATGCTCTAATCACGCTAGTGATTTTAGAGCTAGTGGTTTTTGCCTCTATTTTCTTTGCTCCTTATTGTTTACTAGCGATTTATAAGTATATTTTATTTCTAGCCGGTATTACTATTTTTTGGTTAATGAAACAAGGTAGATTTTTTGATCGTTTGAAGCTGATTTACAGCTTACTCGCCGGAATATTTCTGCAAGCCGTTTTAGCCCTTTATCAATTTTTTACTCAATCCACTTTTGCCAATAAGTTTTTGGGACTATCATTTCATAATCCAGCTGTTTCCGGTGTTTCAGTGGTGGAGGCTTATAGTCGTCAAGGACTTCTGGTTAGATGGTTGAGGTCTTATGGCGGGCTGGATCACCCTAATATTTTAGGTGGAATCTTGGCGGTGGGCATGATCATTTTGGTTGGCTTGCTGGTTAATAGAAATAAGTGGCAAATCAAAGAGCCAAATCAGCGCTTGTTTGTAGCCGTTAATTATTTCTTGCTTTTCTTCCTGGGTATCGCCCTGCTATTTACTTTTTCTCGAGCAGCCTACTTGGCAGCTTTAGTCGGAATTATGATTGTTCTATCGTCTTCCATCCGCTGTTCTCTAAAAAGCAGAATGGATCCCCGGTCGCTGGATTGTGGTTTTATTCTGGGCTTTAGTTTTCTGTTTATTGTTATCGGCTCTATGCTTTTTAGTGTGGTTGATTTCCGTCTATTTAATGATTCGCGCTTGAATCAGATTTCCAATCAAGAGAGAATTGGTGGTTATGTCGATTCATTCCAAAGTATTATGGCTCGGCCAATTTCTGGTTGGGGTATAGGTAATTATTATTTAAGTTTATATGCTAGAGAGCCATATTTCCAGAGTTATTTCTATCAACCGGTCCATAATGTTTTCTTGTTGGTGACAGCCGAAATTGGAATATTGGGAGGGTTGCTGTTGTTGGTATTTTTAGGAATTATTATTTGGGGTAAGATGACTAATTTTAGACACAACAGCGTTCCACTGGCTCTAATTTTTGCCCTCCTGATGATGGCCATGATTGATCATTGGCTTTGGAGCTTACATTTTGGTATTTTCTTCTTCTGGTTGGTGTTGGGAATAGCTACTTGGGAATTTGAAGAAAAAAGTTTAAAATTTTAAAATAGTTTAGTTCTTTTAAACCCTTAGATTGGAGGTGTGTCATGCAATATTATGGTTATTATAAATCGCGGCCGCTTACCCCGCGACCCCAAAAGGGGCAGATTATTGAACCGGACATTTTAGGTGAGATTATTGCTTCCTGGTCGGGTAATTATGGTGGTTGGCTAACCTACTTAATTGAAAATAATGACAAAGTCTTGGTGGCCGTTACTAACCCTAAGTTTGATCCGGCGTCTCACCCGGTTATTCCTCTGACTTGCCTTATTAATATTTCTCCAGAAGACTTGGAGGACCGGATTGAAATTCGTTATATTAATGAACGTTGTGTTAAGGGAATTATAGTCTACTTTGAATAACAAA
Organism: Candidatus Falkowbacteria bacterium CG10_big_fil_rev_8_21_14_0_10_39_9; assembly: GCA_002778645.1. Classification (GTDB taxonomy): domain Bacteria; phylum Patescibacteriota; class Patescibacteriia; order Patescibacteriales; family UBA12465; genus CG1-02-41-21. The sequence continues at coordinate 13,535 of PFAQ01000040.1, read as the reverse complement.
AAAGCCTCATTATCAGAGATGAGGCTTTTCTATTTAGAGCTGATTTTATAATTCTCTTGGAGCCACATAAAATCTTTTTCCATATTTTCAAAGGCGGCTTTGATTTTTTTAGTATCAGGTTGGGGCTTATAAATGGCTTGTTTTAACAAATCTAATAGCGTGGCCATGGTACCAAAATAATCATCGTTAGCCACGTGGAACTTAATGCTAGTCTCGTCTTTGACTAACCAAGTTGGAGTTTTTATTTGGTAGGGCATATTAGAGAATGCTAATAAATTTATTCTCAGTAATGATAATATGATCTAAAATTTCGATTCCTAGAATCTTTCCAGCTTCTTTCAATTTGTCAGTTACCTCACGATCAGCAGCACTGGCTTTCAGGTCGCCCGAAGGATGATTATGGGCGACAATAATGGCGGTTGCGCCATATTGAATGGCCGGTTGAAAAACTTCCCGCGGGTGAACAATACTGGCGTTAAGACTGCCAACTGAAATAACTTCATCGTGGATTAATTGATAGCGACTGTTGAGGTAGAGGCCGCGAAACTGTTCTTTGTTTAAGTTGTGCATGTCTGTTAAATAATCAAAAGCTTGACGGGCCGAACGGATATTATTTAGGCCTTCGCTCTTTTTCTGAAATAAGCGGCGGCCCAGTTCAAAGCAGGCTACTATTTAACAAGATTTGACTGGAGGAACTTTCAATTCGTTCGTAATTGCTGTGGGGTTAGTTTGGTTTATAATATTCTTTTTGCTATATTCTCTTAGCAAGCGAGAGGCCATGGTCATCACCTCTTCTTTTTTGGTGCCGGTTCCCAAAACAATGGCTAATAATTCAGCGATGGAGAGGTTGCGGGGTCCGTGGGCAATTAATTTTTCCCGCGGTTTTTCCTCGTCTGGCATATCGCAAACTCGCATGACATATTGTTTGTCGGTGATGCTCATGGTTAACATTTCATGGGTTTTAATTTGATATTTAGGCATATTATTATAATTATTATTTTCGCTTTTAATTATAGCAGATTTGTGCTAAATTTAAAATGAAATATAAAATAACCTAGTAAAATATGAATAAAATTAAGATTTCTAAGTTAAAAAACAAGCTACCTTTGATCGTTATTCCGATGGCTGGGACTAAAACGGTGACGGTTTTGGTGGTTGTCAAGACCGGTTCCAAAAATGAGACTAAGACTGATAGCGGCCTATCCCATTTTGTGGAACATATGTTTTTTAAGGGGACTAAGTCTCGCCCCAATACTTTAGCGTTAGCCTCTGAGTTGGATGCTTTAGGCGGAGAGTATAATGCTTTTACCGGCAAAGACTATACCGGTTATTTTGTGAAGACTGAGGCTCATAAATTATCTGAAGCCTTAGATATTTTGAGTGATATGTTGATTAATTCTAAATTTGAAGCGGCAGAAATTGAACGAGAGAAGGGGGTGATTATTGAAGAGATTAATATGTATGAGGATAATCCGATGGCTCAAATGGAAGATGTCTTTGAAGAGCTTTTATATGGTGATACTCCGGCCGGTCGCTATACTATCGGCACCAAAGAAACAGTTAACTCTTTTAAACAGGCTGATTTTAAGCGTTATTTAAAGACACAATACGGTGTTAATAGTACTTTTGTCGTTGTGGCTGGCAATGTTAAGCTCGATCAAGTAGCTCAGGCCGCCAATAAATTATTTAAAGATTATCCGATTAATAAATTCCGTTCGAAAGTTAAATTAGTTGAAAAGCAAAACGCTCCAGCCCTAAAGATTAAGATTAAGGCAACTGACCAGTCCCATCTTTCTGTTGGTGTCAGAACTTTTCCGATCGGTCATAAAGATGGGTTTGCTGTCAAGCTTTTAGCAGTAATTTTAGGTGGTTCAATGAGCTCTCGTCTCTTTATCGAACTGCGAGAAAGACGAGGTTTGGCCTACTATGTTCGAACTCATAATGAACATTATGTTGATTCTGGTTATTTAGTCACTCAGGCCGGAGTTCCTAAGGATAAGGTGGAGGAGTCAGCTCGGTTAATAGTTGAGGCTTATCAAAAAATGATTGACGAAAATGTCACTGAAGCTGAATTGAAACGAGCTAAAGATTTATATTCTGGTCGTTTGGCTATTCAACTAGAAGCTTCCGATGACGTCGCTAATTGGTATGCCAGTCGCGCGGTGATGGAGAAAGCTTTAATCGCTCCCGAGGAATTTTTGCAAAAAATTAAAGCCGTAACCATTTCTGATATTAGACGGGTGGCGAGAAATATCTTTGTCGAAAAAAATCTAAATTTAGCAGTGATCGGCTCTCAGGCTGATGCCAAACAATTGCAAGCAGCTTTGAAAATTAAGTAACTTATGGCTAATGAATTATTAGACAATCTTAATCCCTCTCAACTTCAGGCCGTTACCCATGATGCCGGTCCACTCTTGATTGTGGCGGGAGCGGGAACGGGAAAAACTACAGTGCTAATCAATCGCTTAGCCTATTTAATCTTGGAGAAAAAAATTAATCCCGATGATATTTTGATTCTGACTTTTACTGACAAGGCGACTTCAGAAATGGAGGAAAGAGCAGACAAGATTTTACCTTACGGTTATTTTGATCTTTGGATTAATACTTTTCACGGTTTCTGTGAAAGATTATTGCGCCAACATGGGCTAGATATTGGCTTGAATCCAGACTTTAAATTACTTAATACCACTGAACAATGGGTGCTCATTAAGCGCCATTTAGATGATTTGGAACTGGATTATTATCGCCCCTTGGGCAATCCTAATAAGTTTATCCATGAGATTATCAAGCATTTTTCTCGTCTTAAAGACGAGAATATTTCTCCCAGCGATTATGTAAAATATGCCGAGACTTTAGAAGGAAAAGGAGCAGCTATTCCGAAAAAATCTAATTCAGATGGCGAGCTAGAAGTTGAAGATGGTGATGAGGAATTGGAAGCGGAGAGAATTAAAGAGCTGGCTCGAGCCTATGAAATTTATAATCAATTATTATTGGATAATAATTTTTTGGATTTTGGTGATTTGATTTTCTATACCCTAAGACTATTGCAGGAGCGTCCTAATATTTTGAAAATTTATTCAGAAAAATTTAAGTACATGATGGTGGATGAGTTTCAGGACACCAACATGGCTCAGTATGAATTACTTAAATTATTGGCCGGAGAGAAGTTAAATTTAGTAGTGGTGGGCGATGACGATCAATGTTTGCCGGGGGACAGTTTGATTATAACTAAAACTGGTAAACAACGAATTGATAGAATAAAAGTTGGCACTGAAGTGGCTACGGCTGTCGGTCGGGGTTATTTGAGCTATGGCCGAGTGGATTTTGTTAATAAAACTAAGAAAAATTGTCGCTTAATTACTTTTTCTACCTCTGGCGGACGGAAAATTAAGGTTACTGATAATCATAAAATGTTTTCTTATTTACCTGGTCAAACTGATAAAAAGTTTTATTATGTTTACTTAATGAACAAGCAGTCGCTGGGTTGGCGTATTGGCATTACTAATAATATTAAAACCAGATTAAGATTAGAGCGGTCAGCTGATAGAATTTTAGCCGTTAGATCTTTTGCTAGCGAAGCTGAGGCACGTTATCATGAAACTTTATGGGCCTTAAAATATGGCATTCCGACAGTTTGTTTTTGTGAGCGAGATGGAATTATTGATAAGAAAAAATGGAGCGAACGATTATATCAAGAATTAGATGTGGCCCGGGGAGTAATTAAAATGGCACGAGATTTAGATTTGGATCTGGAGGACCATCAATTTGCCTTAGGAGCGGTAAATCGAGGCGGTAAGGTTCGAATTAAAATTAATTTAGAGATGTGTCATCGAAATTATCGCTCTAAGGGGGTCTCTAAATTATTTTTGCAAAGTCCGGCGGTGACTCATTTGTTATCAGTGGAAACTTCACATCAGCCGACAATTAATAAATTAAGGAAGATGGGTTTTAATTTAACTAAGGCTAAAGCTGGCTATCGATTAAGGCTTAGTGATAGTGATCTGACTCGTTTAGGTAAAATTGCTAAAAACATTCAAGCTGCCAGCGGTGGCATAATTGATAATCAGATCAAGGTGGGCAAGACTAATAAAACTCACGAAAAGGCCTCAGTCATTCCAGCTAAAAATATCTTGCCCGGAATGTTTTTGCCAGTGGTTGTCGGAAATGGAATTATTTATGACCAGATTATAAAAAGAACAGAAGAAAAAAAAGAAGTGGTCGTTTATGATTTAGAGGTCAGCTGGACTCATAATTTTGTGGCCAACGACGTTGTTGTTCATAATTCTATTTATAAGTTTAGAGGCGCCTCAATCTCTAATATCTTGCAATTCAAAGATGATTACCCTGAGGCTCAAGAAATTATTTTGACGGAAAACTATCGCTCCCAGCAAGAGATTCTAGACAAGGCCTATCATTTTGTCCAAAACAATAATCCTAATCGCTTGGAGGCGAAATTAAATATTAACAAAAAACTAGTGGCTAAACGCCCCGCCGAATCTAGTTTGTCACCCCGAGTTAAATTTTTGAATTTTAATAATGATCATGAGGCAGCAGCTTTTGTGGTGGATAAAATTAAGTCCGAATATCAAAGCCAAACCGGGGTGTCTTGGCAGGATTTCGCCATTTTAGTTCGCGCTAACGATACGGCCGATAAATATATCAAGGAATTAAAACGCCAGGGATTACCTTATCAATTTGTGTCTTTGAAGGGTTTATATTTCAAGCCGATTATCCTCGATATTATTTCCTATTTTAAATTACTGGATAATTACCATGAGTCAGCCGCTTTATTCCGAGTGTTAAATATGGACGTCTTTAAAGTCGCTTATGAGGACTTGGTTAATATCAACAAAGTGGCTCGCACCAAGGTCTGGTCGCTTTATGAAGCCCTGAAAAATATTTCTAGCATCAATAATGTTTCCGCCGAATCAGTGGCTAATATTAATAGTCTATTAGGTTTTGTGGAAGCTCATTCGGAACTGGCTAAAAATTCTAAACCGAGTCGTTTGTTTGTAAAATTTGTTTATGACATTGGTCTATTTAAGACTTTAGATCATGATGAAGATCGAGAAATATTTTCTTATCTTAATCAGTTTTATCAAAAAATTAAAGAATTTGAAACCGCTGATCCCGATCTGCGCTTGAAGGACTTTATCGAAATTATTAATTTAGAAATGGAAGCTGGGGAAACCGGATCTTTGCGCTTGGATTACGACGATGCTGATGTTGTCAAAATTATGACCATTCATGCCGCTAAGGGATTAGAGTTTAAATATGTCTTTGTGGTTGATTTGGTGGATAAAAGATTCCCGACGATTAATCGGGGGGAGAGAATTTCTATCCCCGCTGCCATGATCAAAGAAAAATTAGGCGAAGGTTCTGATTTTCATCTGGAAGAAGAACGTCGCTTGTTTTATGTGGCCATGACTCGGGCTAAGAATGAACTCTACTTAACCGCTGCCAAGGATTATGGTGGGGCTAAGCCCAAAAAGCCTTCCCGGTTTATTACCGAAATGGGCATTGATCCGGAGACTGGGCAGATTGATTTGCCCACGGAAACTGACTTGTTTCGAGATATTAAGCGTCTGGATGATAATGTTAATGAAGCCGAGCAAAAGGTTTTGGCGGTGCAACTACCAGAAAAATTTTCCTTTTCCCAGTTAGCCGCCTATGCCTCTTGTCCGCTCCAATATAAATTAGCCTTTATTCTGCGCATCCCAGCTCCAACTGACAAGCCTAGCCTGATTTTTGGTCACCTGATGCATGAGGTGCTCCGAGAGTTTATGCTTCCGCTTTTAGTGGGAGAAGAAAAGCAGTTGGTTAGCACTCAAGATGATTTGTCCGAGGCTAGAATCATGGCTCTATATGATAAGTATTGGAATGGTGATGGCTATGGTGATCTGCAAAATCAAGTTAAGTATCAGCAAAATGGTCGAGTAATTTTACAGCGGTTTGTGCATAATCTAGCGACAGATAGCTTGCCTCAGATATTGTTTTTAGAGAAAGATTTTGTCTTCAAAATTGGCGGCGAGTCTATCAAGGGCGCTATTGATCGCGTTGATAAATTGGCTGATGGTACGCTGGAGATTTTGGATTACAAGACCGGCAATCCCAAAGAGAAGTTGGAATGGAAGGATAAGCGCCAATTAATTTTGTACCAATTATTTTTAGAAGATTTTTTGCCAGTGAAAGTCAGTACTCTTAGTTATTATTATCTAGAAAATGGTGAGAAGGTTTCCTTTGTCCCTAAACCCAAAGAAATTGAAAAATTGCAATCTGAAATTATTGCCGAGATTAAAGCTATTAAGAGTCTGAATTTTACCCCCGATCCCGACAGTATCAAGTGTCAATTCTGTGATTTTAAGGGAATTTGTGAGTTTAAAAAGTAGAGTTGAAATTATCGCTAGACGTGCTAATCTAATGATATATGGATAAGTCAGAAGAACGTTTAATTAGTCCTGAGGAGAAAAAAGAGGAAGCTTCTTTTGATTTTAGTTTGCGCCCGAAGACTTTGGCGGAATATGTGGGACAGGAAAAGATTAAACAGAATTTACAAATTACTATTTCAGCTACCAAGAAAAGAGGCGAGACTCTAGACCATGTTTTACTCTATGGCGCTCCGGGGCTAGGCAAAACTACCTTGGCTCACGTGATTGCCAATGAGTTGGGAGCTAATATTAAAGTCACTTCTGGCCCGGCCATTGAAAAGGCGGGTGATTTAGCGGCTATTCTAACCAACTTAAATGAAGGCGATATTTTGTTTATTGATGAAATTCATCGTTTGAATCATAATATTGAAGAGATTTTATATCCGGCTATGGAAGATTATGCTTTGGACATTATTATGGGCAAAGGACCAAGTGCCCGAACTTTACGTTTAGATTTACCTAAGTTTACTATTATTGGTGCTACTACTCAGGCTAGTACTTTATCGGCCCCACTCCGAGATCGCTTTGGTGTAACCCATCATCTTAATTTCTATGAACCGGAAGACATTCAAAAAATTGTTAAACGGAGCGCTAGTCTCTTGGGCGTCGCTATCGATGAGGCGGCCAGCCAGGCTATTTCACAAAGATCTCGTCGGACACCGCGGATTGCTAATCGTTTACTGAAACGAGTCAGGGATTACTGCGAAGTCAAAAGCAATGGCCAAATTAGTGAAGGTTCTTGTTTTGATTCCTTTTTGATGTTGGAGGTGGATGAATTGGGTTTGGATTGGGTGGATCGTAAAATTTTGGAAACGATCATTCATAAGTTTAAGGGTGGACCGGTGGGTCTTAATACCTTGTCAGCTGCGACGGGAGAGGAAATGGATACCATTGAAAATATGTATGAACCTTATTTAATGCAACTGGGATTTTTAGACAGAACAGCGCGGGGTCGGGTAGCTACTGACTTAGCTTATAGTCATTTAAACTTAAGAGCTAAACCGAATGCTTAAATTGTCTGATTATAATTATCATTTACCGGAAGAGCTAATTGCTCAAACGCCGACTGAGCCGCGAGACCACTCGCGTCTTTTAATTTTATCTAAAGATACTGGCGCCATAGAGCATAAACATTTTTATAACATAGTCGATTATCTGCATTCAGGAGATGTTTTAGTGGTTAATAATTCTAAAGTTTTTCCGGCTCGACTTTTGGGCAAAAAAAGAGAGAGTGGTGGAAAGGTGGAAGTTTTTTTGTTAAAAAACTTAGCTGGGAAGAAATGGGAGTGTCTCTTGGGTGGTCGAGTGCATGAAGGTTTAGAGATTGAGTTTGATGAAGGGTTAAAGACTAAGGTTGTTAAAAATAATGAGGATGGCACTTGGAATGCGGAGTTTAATAAAGACGTCTCACAACTCTTAGCTATCGCCGAAAAAATCGGCTCAGTTCCACTCCCACCCTATATCAAGCGTGATAAGACTCTGGCTTCCGACAAGGCTCGATACCAAACAGTTTATGCTGATCAAAAACAGCTGGGTTCGGTGGCTGCTCCTACGGCCGGTTTGCATTTTACCCCTGAGCTCATGAAGCAAATTAAAGATCGGGGCGTAGCTATTATAGAGGTGACGCTGCATGTTGGTCTGGGAACTTTTGCACCAGTAAAAACGGAAAATGTTTTGGAACACAAGATGCATGCCGAGTGGCTGGAGATTAAAGCGGCGACAGTTAAGAAAATTCTGCAGGCTAAAAGTAAACAGCAGCGAATCATCGCTGTGGGCACTACCAGCTGTCGTAGCCTGGAGACTTTAGGAAAATATGTAATGGCTGATAATTTTAATGCTGACCAAGATTTTAAAACTTGGACCGATATCTTTATTTATCCGCCCTATCAATTTAAGTTGGTTGATGCTTTGATAACTAATTTTCATTTACCGCAATCAACCTTGTTAATGTTGATTGCGGCCTTAGCTGGGAAGTCCAATATTGACAAAGCCTATAAAATAGCCATAAAACAAGCTTATCACTTCTTTAGTTATGGCGATGCGATGTTTATTGTTTAATATTGGCCCTTTACTTCAATTTGCTCTTTTGTAGCGATTATGTTAAATTAGGTATATAAATAATTATAATAACGCTTTAAAACAGCCAAGAAAACCTGTCTTATAGCCTTTTTTTATGTTAAGAAAGATTTTTGAATTCCTTAAAATTGTTGTCATTTCTTTGGTGATTATCTTGCCAATTCGTTATTTTATTATTCAACCTTTCTATGTGAAGGGAGCTTCGATGGAGCCGACTTTTCATGATCATCAATATTTAATTATTGATGAAATTGGTTATCGTTTTAATGCTCCGAAGCGAGGTGATATTGTGGTCTTTCGTTACCCCCAAAATCCTCAGGAATATTTTATTAAGCGAGTTATTAGTTTGCCGGGAGAACGAGTAGAAATTAGAGACGGCAATATCTATCTTTATAACGATCAATATCCAGAAGGTTTTGTGTTAGATGAGAGCGCTTATTTGGCTGATAACATTAAGACCTATGATTTAAGTGAAGAAATAGTCACGCTCCGTGCTGGTGAATATTTTGTTTTGGGAGATAATCGTAACGCCTCTAAAGATTCTCGTAGTTTTGGGGCTGTTAATGAAAGCTTTTTAACTGGACGAGTTATGTTCCGTGGTTGGCCGTTTAATCAAATTACGGTTTTTCACACTCCGGAGTATAAATATTAAATTATAAATTTATGTCACGACCAAAAAAATTTGTCCGTCGACCAGCTATAGTTAAACCGGTCGAGAACCGTCATCGCAAAGATGTTGTGTCTCGGATTTTAGGAGCTAAAGATATTAATTTTTCTGATTATAAATATTGGGCTTCGGTTATTAATAAGGTAACCGAAGCGGCTAATTTATATGGTTTTAATCGAGCGGAAACTCCGATCGTCGAAAATTTAAGTTTATTTAAAAAATCTCCGCGGTTAAAAGATATTTATTATTATCAATTAGGAAAAACTGATAAGATCGCCCTGCGACCGGATTTAACCCATGGTTTGGGTCGGTTCTATTTAGAGCAAGATTTAAGCGTTTGGCCCCAGCCCGTTAAGGTGTTTGCCATTGGTCCAGTCTTTCGTCATGAGGCTCGAGTCCAGACCGGTTGTTACCGTCAATTTAATCAATTTGTTTTAGAGTTATTTGGTGAATCAAAACCAGTGGAGGAAGCCTTGTTAATTGATATTATTTATAGCATCTTCAGGGAATTACAAATTAATGTTCAGATTCAAATTAATAGTGTTGGCTCTTTTGAATGTCAAAAAGAGTTTTTAAATAAATTTGCTAAGTTCTATAAAGATCGAGCTAAGAAAGCTAAGCTTTGTCCGGAATGTAAAAAGAATTTGTTGAAGAATCCGATTTTACTTTTAGCCTGTGAAGTGCCTAGTTGTGTAGAGCTCCGAAAAGAAGCTCCTCCAATTACCAACTTTTTGTCTGATGAAAGTAATAATTATTTCACTCGTGTTTTAGAATATCTGGATGAGCTAAATATTAATTACAATTTTAACCCGTATTTAATTAAGGGTTTAAACTACTACACGGAAACTATCTTTGAGGTCAGGCCGGTAAATGAACAGGGTGAATTGGATGGTAAATTGTCTTTGGGCCGTGGTGGTCGTTATAATCACTTTGTGGAGCAACTTGGTGGCAAACCGACTCCTTTATTGGGTTTTGCCGGTGGTTTAGAGCGAACTGTGGCTAAGATTAAAGAAAAGAACTTGATTTTTAAGAAGGAAGAGAATATAATCTTTTTGGCTCAAGTGAGCGATCAAGCGCGAATTAGAAGCATGGCTCTTTTTGGTGAATTATATAAATTAGGTTTTTGTGTGCGCCAAGCTTTCTCGGTTGATAATTTACGATATCAATTGGAAGAAGCTAAGAGATTAAATGCTAAAATTATTTTGATCTTAGGTAAGAAGGAAATCAGTTCCGAAACTATTTTATATCGTGATGTTGAATTGGGCGTCCAAGAAGTTATCACTCAGAAAGATTTACGCGAGCGTTTGCAAAAAAGATTTAACCAAAAGCAATAATTAATTATGAATAATAATAAACAAAATAGAAAGGGGGTCGTCTATGGCTGATTTTAAAAGAAAACCGGGCGAAAGCTTTGAAAGTTTTTTGCGCCGTTTTAAGACTGGTTTGAAAAATAATCGTATTTTGGAAGTTTCTCGTCGGAAGCAACACATTGAACCAAAACGCACTAAGAGAATTTTGAAGAAGCGTGCATTGATTGGTTTGGATCTACATAAAGAGCGAGAATATTTGAAGAAGACTGGAAAATTAAAGGAAGAAACTAGAGGTCGTCGATAAATAATTTAAGGTGATAAAAAAGAAGACCAGTGGTCTTCTTTTTTATTGGATTATTCTTTGGAAAAATAATTTTTAATCCGGCCGAATATGGGGTTCTGCGTATTCTTTTCGATCATTTCGCGGGCATGTTTGGTCTGGGCAAATTTAAGCCAATTACTACTAGGACCAGGGCGTTTTTTATCAATCACTACCTCCACTAAATCGCCATTCTTTAATTCTTGCTCTAGGGGGCTGATTTGGTCATTGATTATCACTCCAGTTAGTTTGTTACCAATGTCAGTGTGAACGGCATAAGCAAAATCAACTGAAGTGGAGTGTTCCGGTAATTCAAAGGCATCACCTTTAGGAGAGAAGACAAAAATTCTATTTTGAAAGATGTTGGAAGATTGAATCTCTTGGACAAAGTGCTGAGCATCTTTGTTGTCTCGTTTTATTTCTAAAATTTTTTGCACCCACTGGGGCTGGTCTTCAGGATTGAGGCCACCTTTTTGGCCGTGTTTATAGTGCCAATGAGCTGCAATCCCATAGTGGGACTCTTCATTCATCTCGGGGGTTCTGATTTGGAATTCAACGGCTTTACCTCCTAAACCAAAGACAGTAGTGTGCAGGGAACGATAACCGTTGGGTTTGGGGACGGCGATATAATCTTTGAAACGATTAATCTTTGGTTTCCAAATAGTATGAATAATGCCCAAGGTTTTATAGCAATCGGGAATGTTGGGGACAATAATACGGAGGGCAAATACGTCATAAATTTCATCAAACTTTCGCTCTTTTTGTTGCATTTTTTGCCAGATACTGTAGAGATGTTTGAAACGATATTCAATTTGATAATTATTGATATGGTTTTTTAAAAATTCTTGATCAATAATCTTTTTGATTCGTTGGAAAAATTGGTTTCGTTCTGCCTTTTTTTCCACTTCATATTTATATTCCAGTTTTTTGAAATCATCGGGGTAGAGAATTTTAAAACAGATATCTTCCATTTGCCATTTGAGACGCCAAACACCCAAGAGTCCAGCAATGGGAGCGTAGATTTCTAGGGTTTCTTTGGCAATTCTTTCTCTTTTAGCTTCTGGGAGGGCTTCCAGGGTTCTGAGATTATGAAGTCTGTCGGCAAACTTAATATAAATGATGCGCAGATCATCGGCCATGGCTACAAACATCTTACGGAGATTTTCTCGGTATCTTTCAACTCCCCGGTATTTAATTTTACCTAATTTGGTAATGCCAGCGACCAAATTACCGACCTCATCACCAAAATTCTTTTTAATATCTTCTAGGGTGATGGCCGTGTCCTCAGGGACATCATGTAAAATACCGGCTACGATGGTGGGTAAATCAGATTTAATTTCCGCCAGCACAAAAGCCGTGTGGAGAGGGTGTTGAATGTATGGTTCACCGCTTTTTCTAGTTTGTCCCTCGTGGGCTTTTTCAGCAAACTCATAAGCAAGACGGAGAAGGTTGGTATCGGCCTCGGGATTATTGTCGGTGAACTTTTTTATTATTCGTTCAATAGTCATAAAAGATTTGTCATCCTTTTATTATTATGATATAATTCTATTATAAAACAGCCAGCAAGTAAAGCGATTAAGAGGCCATCTTAGAGTCTGCTGGTCGGCTGGTAATTTAATATTTTTATCATGCTATCTAAGAATAAAATCGGTCAATATTTTCTCCTCCTAGCTTTGATGATAGGTGGATTTTTATTAGCTAAAAATGTTTTAGCTTTAGACGTTGGTGTTAATGAGATTAGTAATACTATTCAACTAGGAACAACTGATCCTCGGACGATTATGGCTCGGGTTATTAATGTCGCTATGATGTTTTTGGGTATTATTGCTGTTGGTATTATTATCTTCGCTGGGTTTAAATGGATGACTTCGAAGGGAAATGAAGAACAAATTGAGTCGGCTAAAAATATTTTGAAGGCCGGCGTGATCGGGTTAGTAATTGTTTTGGCCTCCTGGGGTATTGCCGCTTTCGTTTTGAGCCGTTTGATTAGTGCTACCGGAAATGGTGGCACCGGTGGTACTGGTGGTGGTGATTTACCCCCTTGTAGTGGTGCTGGTTGCGATGGCATGCCTTGCAATATGGATTCTTCTCCTGATTCCGATAGTTGTAATCCTAATTCAGCTCTTTGCCAGGGCAGTAGAATTTGTAACTCCACTTCTTGCACTTGCCAAGCTTGTAGTGGTTCGGGCTGCCCCGGAGCTTCTTGTAACGCTAATGCTGGTGGGGGCAGGTGTCAGGATAATCATAGTTGCCAGGCCGGCCTGGTTTGTTCTGAATCAGA
>PFAQ01000040.1:0-306 GCA_002778645.1 Candidatus Falkowbacteria bacterium CG10_big_fil_rev_8_21_14_0_10_39_9 | reverse complement strand
AATCAACCACCTTTAAGTATTTTGATGTTTTCAGGTCTTTATAAAATATGGGAACCATCAAATGATTTTGTTTGGGATTTGAATCTTAAATTAAGAATGTTTCCATCAAAATGGATTTGGTTTTGGGATGAAAAAGGATTATTGATTTTAATTAAATCTACAGCGATCATTTTTGATCTTGGAATTGCCATTCTTTTATATAATTTTCTTAAAAAAGAAGGGAAGGAAAAACAGGCTTTATTAATTTCACTAGTTTGGTTGTTTAATCCGATTACTTGGTATAACTCATCAGTCTGGGGGCAAAGT
>PFAQ01000016.1:17169-20998 GCA_002778645.1 Candidatus Falkowbacteria bacterium CG10_big_fil_rev_8_21_14_0_10_39_9 | reverse complement strand
CCTGCCGGACGGCTTTATTATACGGCCTTGGCTTCAAACGTACACTCCGGCTAAAGCCGGAGGTTTTTACCTCCAATAAAAAAGAGCTATCAATACAGCTCTTTTTTTATTTTACTAAATTGAATTTACTTCTACCACTTCGTTACCAGAATTTCTGCCAGCTTATCCGCATTGACATCAGATATGGTTAAATCATAAAAGAAACGATCAGTGGTAAAGCCTAGCCAATATTCTTGGAGTAGCTTCCCTTTTAGATTAAAGATCTTGAGGTGGGGCGCACCGTAAACTGGTAGAGTAGCAATCTCCAATTGCTTATCACCATTAATATCTCCCAACGACACTTTCACACCACTTTTAAGATTATCCGGGTAAGCCTTGAAAATACCGACTAATTTATTCTTAGCATTATAGATTTTGATATTAGCCTTAGTGCTCGTCGGACTACCTTCGATTCTGGTGCCATTTATAATCACTTGACGACTTTTGATCTGGGAGACTTGATTGTTCTTTTCTGGCTTAGTCAGTTCCCCATTTTTATAAACATCGCTCCCCCATTGATAGTTGTTATAGATTTGTTCGCCCGAAGCATTGTAAATCTGATAGCGATAATAATTCTTGAGATAAATATTTTGTTGGGGTAGAACTTTTTGCAAAATCAAAGCATCGCGCGGACCAATAGTCACTTGCGTCACTTCGCCACCACTGTTAACAATTACATCTTGAGCGCCATACAGTTTGCGGTAGCCGGACTCAATGGTGAAGCTTTGTTCAGAGGCAGAATTATTGAGCAACACCATGCCACCGACAAAATCCCGCCGCCAAATATTGTTAAAATTCTGGGAAAAATTCAACTGGCGGGCTATTCCCAACGCACGACCCAAGGCCACTTCATATTCATCATACCACCAGGTCTGACCGTGATCATAAATACTGTTATCAAAAGAAAAATAAACATCATTAAACAGCAAGGAGCTAACTAACCCATAGCGCATCTTGGAATAATTATCTTTGGGGGTGTTAGTAGAATTGAAAATATAAATATTGGGCTGGACGATAAGTTTTTTGATTTCTTGATAATTATTCACATTGCCCTGCCAGGTACCATCTTGTTCGTAAACACTAGGAAAATCCTCAAACATTCGACCATTCAAAAATGGTTGATAATCTCCAAAAGAAGAACTATTGGCCAGCAAAATATAATCATAGCCGACGCGATTTCTGGTATTCCTTAACATCTTAGTCACCCCTTTTTGCCAAGCTTGATTTAATTCCAGAGCTGACTCGGCACTGCCATCATTATTGATATCCACGTTGCCACCATTAAGCCAGCTGACACTATCCCAGAGATTATCGTAGAAAATACCATCCCAGAGACCAGTTGCCAAAATTTCCTCGTCGATAAAGCGCGGTAAATAGTCATTGAAGCGTTCACCCTGATCAAGCGGTGCTCCATCGGTGACATTAATCATCCAAGTCTTATTCCAAAAACTAATCTTGAAAGTACTAGCATCACGCAAATACCAAGACTCCGGCAAGCGTGCAAACATTTTCTGTCTAAGGGTTACTTCCGGATGAATAGCGGTATCATGTCTAATCTCTTGTGAGCTAACATAGGCCAAAATGGTAATATCGGGATTGAACTGACGCATTCTTTTGATCAGCTCTGGATTATTGACCTGGTTTTCCATATCCAAGATCAAAAGATCATAACGGGCTAAACGTTCCGCCTCGGGGGCAGTCAAATTCCAACGCAAAAAAGCATTAGCTGTTTTAGGATTGTGAGCGCTAATGCTATCGCTATAAGCTTGAGTTGTAAAAGGCAGAAGCAAAAAAAGGGCTGCCCAAAGGATTATTTTCTTCATGATTTTTTAATAAGACTATGGTAGATATCCAATAACTTTTTATAATGTTTTTCTAGAGTTAAGTCAAGCACTTCTCGTTTGGCAGCCACACCAATACTTTCCAAATCACAACTATCAAGGGCCATAATTTTATTTGCCAAGTCATCAGCATTACCATTTTCAAATAAAAAACCACTAGTGCCGTTTTCAATCAATTCTGGTAGTCCTCCGGTGCGGGAGGCAATAACTACTTTACCCAAAGCCAAAGATTCCAGCAGTACGAAGGGCATGTTTTCCGCCCAAACCGAAGGGATAATTACTGCTTTAGATCCTAGAATAATCTGCTCTAATTCCGTCCCAAATTTAGCATCCAAAAATTCTACCTGATCTTGAATACCCAGAGCCTTAACACTCAATTCCAGTTTTTCGGCTTCCGGACCAGAACCAACGATTTTCAGAGATGGGGCTGAGGGAGTAATTTTTAGGGCCTCGAGCAAGACATTAATTCCCTTTTCCGGCGACAAGCGACCATAATACAATAAATATTCTCCCACCGGAACATTTTTTTCCTCTTTGGTTCCGGGCCGGTCAATAAAGTTGTACAGTACTTTTACCTTAGCCTCAGGAATACCAAAACTAACCACCGTTTCTTTCATAAAATTACTCGGAGCCAGATATAGATTCACCGCTCTTTCGTAGATTTTCCAAAGACGATGATGGATGAACATCTCGAGAGCCACCAAGACGCTCTTAACCCGAGAGCCATGGAAACAGCAATGTTTAACAGCCTGACAATAGCGGTGACGACGGCAACGATAACAAATTTGACCACCCACAAAAAGCTGATAGTTGGGACAAACTAATTTATAGTCATGTAGATGCATCACGACCGGAATTTGGTTTTTTTTAGCTACCGATAGAATGGAAGGTGACAATTGATGATAGATATTGTGGATATGAATAATGTCGGGACGAAAATCACGCACCAAGCGCTTAAACTTCATTTTAGATTCCAGGCTATAGATAATCCGGCCTGGAGCCAAGAGCCTGTCGCGTAATTTGGATTCATTAAAGCTATCCCGGGAAACAAAATACTTCTCCCAAGGACTAGGTAAGTTTTTAGGATGACGCATCGAAAAAACTGCCACCTCATGACCATCATGGCGGAGCTTCTCGCTCATATCTAAAAAATATTTTTCGGCACCTCCCCGCAGATAGTGGAATTTATTGACTTGCAGAATTCTCATAAATTATTTTTTAGCTAATAGTTTTAAATAAAGTGCCTGATATTCACTAGCGATGATTTTAATATCAAACCGAGACTTAATATCCGACTGTAATTTCTTCCCCAGCTCGGTCGTCTCCGGTTGATCAATCTGATTTAGAACTTTAGTTAATTTAGTCACTAAATCTGCCTGGTCGTTAGAATTAAACAGAATGCCGGTCTCACCCTCTTTGATTACTTCACAAATTCCATCCACGCGAGAGGCCACCACTGGCAAACCAGCCAGCCCCGCCTCCAGAAGCACAATACCTAAACCCTCCCAGAGTGATGGCAAAATAAAAACGTCTAAATCAGAAAAAAAGCTTTTGACATCTCTTTGGAGCCCCAAGAGATGAACTCGATTGGTTAATCCCAGATCCTTAATTTTATGTTCTAACTCTGGCCGCAGTTCCCCTTCACCCGCTAAACGGAATTCCCAGTTAAGGTCTTTTAATTGGGCTAGAGCTTCAAATAAAAGAGCGTAGTTTTTTTGACTAGTTAAACGACCCATCGATCCTAAGATTATCTTCTGACCCCGCTTTCTTCTAGTTTCAACCCAAAAACGATCAACCTCCAGACCATTATAAATCAATTCCACCTTATCACCAGGCACACCATAGCGGGAAATGATATCACTTTTGACGGCACTAGAAATAGCCACAATCTTATCCGCAAACTTAGCTGTCCATGCCTTAATAGCCCTGATCAAACCGGGCTCCCCCAC
>PFAQ01000016.1:9035-17139 GCA_002778645.1 Candidatus Falkowbacteria bacterium CG10_big_fil_rev_8_21_14_0_10_39_9 | reverse complement strand
AGTTTAAAAAAATTAATCAGATCAAATTTAAAACGCTCCTTAAGCACCACCAACTCTATCCCTAAACGGCGAGCCTCAGCCTCAAAAAAACCACCATGACCGAATAATATGAGGGTTGGGGTAAAACGACTCAAATCTAGATTACCTATCAAATCTAAAATAAAACGCTCGGCGCCACCGGCATCAAGCGACGGAATAATATAAGCAATTTTTAGTGGTTTGGTTTGATTCACAAAGTTAAGCCTTAATAATAGTTTTTATCTTAGCAATTAAATCACTAATCTTCCAATCGCTCTTCACTAAATAATCTGTCACCTTATACTTATCACTGACATCCCCAGTTAAATAGGACAAATTAGTCAAAATTAAAACCTTGATCTTCTTGCCCGCTGGCTCGGCGCGCAATTTTTCCATCATCGTCATGCCATCCATGACGGGCATCACAATATCTAAAAGGATTAGGTCAGGGATTTCTTTGAGAGCCAAAGTCAAACCTTTCTTGCCGTTATCTGCCAGAAAGGCCCGAAAACCTTCTCGCTCTAACTTCATTTTCAGGGCTTTGGCGATAGAAATCTCATCTTCAACGATTAAAATCTTTTTAGGAGATTTAGTCATAAATTTAATAATTATTTAACAATAGTTTTTATTTTTTCAACTAAATCATCTAATCGCCATTGACTCTTAAGTAAATAATCCACTACGCCATATTGCAAAATATCAGAAATATCATTAGGACGAGTGGAGTTAGTCAGTATCAAAATATCCATGGTCTTGCCCACCACATCGGCCCGCAATTTTTTCATCATAGTAATCCCGTCCATAATCGGCATAGCAATGTCGAGCAGAATTAAATCAGGAACTTCTTTGAGAACTAAGTCCAAGCCTTCTTGGCCATTGGTTCCCAGGAAGACTAGATAGCCCTCCCTTTCCAACTTGATCTTCAAAGCACTAGCAATGGAAACTTCATCCTCCACGATTAAGATTTTTTTACCAGTCATAAATTTACTAATTATTGTATTTTCGTTTGTACTTCTGTTGCAGTAAATTCATCGCTGCAAGCGCCACCGCAATCGGCACCCATAATTTACCTTTGTAATAGGAAGTATTAAAAAATTGATAAATAAAGCCGCCGAGAGCCGCGACTGCCAGAGGCAGTAATAATTGCGCCTCATGTTTGTAGATCCTGAGCCCTCGATATAAATTCCAGAAAATCAGCCCGGCAAAAATAGCAAAAGTAATCGTTCCCAAAACACCTAATTCCGCAATTAACTTCTGACCAATACCATGAGAATCAAGTGGGCCGCCATACTTCGCCCGAAAGCGAATATTATTATCCACCAGAGTCACGAAAGTTCCCAGACCATAACCCAAGAGCGGTCGATTCACAAAAGCCCGCCAAGCGATTTGGGTCAGAAGAACTCGATTCTCGGTTGAACTCACATTCTCCGACTGCAAACGATCCATGCGAATGATAAACGGAACCAGAATCATAACCGAAACAACCAGAGCAAAAATAATATTTTTGGAATTCCATTTCTTCCGTTTTAGATAAACCGTGTCTAATAATAAATAAAGACCGGAGCCGAGTCCCAGCACAATCCAGGCAGTCCGAGAAAAAGTCCCAAAAGTCACCGCCATAAAAAACAGAAATAAAATATTGATCAGTCGATTAACCCGCAAAGATTTGGACCAATGCTTGAGGGACAAAACCATAAAACCAATACCCACCAAAAATTCCGCAATTAGATTATGGTTATTTCCAATCGGATAAATACCAAACAAAGCTGTTGGTTGGACTCGGAAAAAGTCATTATACCAATCTTGATAAGACAGCGATACCAAACCCATCACTGCTACCCCCAAACCAGAGATAGTCAGGGCGATAATAGTATTGCGCAATACGCGACCGTCTTTGATAATATTGTAAGGCACAGCCAAATAAACTACATAAAAGAAAAGGATCCAACGGACTGCATACCAAGAAGAAGAAATAATATAACGACTGGACAAACTGGACAGAACCACGGCTATCATAAATAATAAAAACGGTTGCCACAAAGGTAATTTGACCTTCCGCCAACTATTCTGGTCGCGCAAAAGTTCGTAAGAAAAACGGATAATAAAAGCGGCTAATAATAAAACGGCGATGATTTCTACAAAAGAAGCACTAAAAGAACCCCAATCAAAATTCCAATTAATGAGTGGCAGAGCTAGAGCTAAAATATAAAGGCCCCAGTCTAATCTCAAAGAGAACAATAAGAGCGCTAGCAAGACCCCCGTCCCAATTAGAATGTAGGTTAAATAAGTTCCGGCTAAAAACAGTACTAACAAAAATAATAGAGCCGAGAATGTCAACCACCAGTATTTTACTTTCATAAATCTAAATTAAAAACTAACATTAATAAACCGATCCGCCTCAAAGGCTTCAGCGGCGCTAAAAAAACCTCCGGTAGACTGATTGACGGAAACAAAATTATCGGAATAATTTTTGATATTATTACTAAAACGCAAAGACGTGTTTAAGCTCCCAATATTATTACCCGGCTGCTTCTGTAAATATAAAGAGTAAGTGCCAGAGTCAATCGCTGTCGTAATGGCCTGAGGCAAACGATATTCAAAGCTCAAAGTGTCAGACTTCCCTGGTTCAATCGAAACAAAACCACCGAAATAAGTTTTAGCAGCTTCCGGACGGCCAAAATCTTCTTCTCCCTTGGTAACTAAGCCGTCGCTAATTCCTTCCGCCTTGATGAGTTCACTACCCAGTGGCACATAGACCCGGACATAACTGCGATAACGCGTTGTCTTCCAATCAAAGCCCCCAGTATGTTTGTAGGTCATCACAACTTTAGCTACGGCGCCCCCATCTTTTTGTTCGATGCTATATGATAAATTCTTTTCCATAACGCGATCAGTTTTGAAAGCAGCCAAGTTAGCATCAATGAGCATTAAATAGTCGCCAGTCACTGATTTGATTTCCCCGCCCCAATTTAAACTACGAGCGGTAATTTGAGCTTGTGGATCGTTGAAATAAAATAGAATATTCTTTTTTTCAATATTAATATTCAAAGCCCCCATCAAATCCAAATAGCGATCGGTTGGGAGTGCAAACAGTCGGGTCTTCAATTCTTTCAAAATATCACCGATCACTTTTTTTCGATCCCATTCGGAGACACCTTTGTCGCGATAAGCCATTTCCACTTCATATTGCAAGAGGTTGGTAAAATTATCTTTATTGTATTCTCGACCACCGACGGTAATTGGTCCGACGATATAGAGCAAGTCAGTAACTAGCCGCGGGGTAATTGCTACCACGCCGTCAAACTTGGGCGTATTTTTGATAGCCGGATCAGAATTATATTTAGCTTCAGCGTCATAGAACCATTGAATCTTTTGGGCGCTGGTGGGCCAATCAGGCGACCAATTACTATCACGCAGAAACCAACGATCAGTGCTTAAGTATTTAGCAATAGGGACTGGGGACGCTACTTTGAAATTAGGATCTAAACTGGCGGGCATATCTAAGTGATAAGCATCACTCGTGCGGAAATTAACTAAATCACCTAACTTGGTTTGCATTACCCCTAGGGTTCCTAAAAAACCACCAGTCGGTCGCAGTTCATCGCTGTTTTGTAGCAACACTAAATAATTAGACGAGTTAGGATAACCAGCTAAAACTGGTAAGAGTTGCGAGAGCGTAATCGTTTTAGACATGAGCTCGGCGCCAGTCTGCAGTTCATCCTTGGCTAAAGTCATTTGCTTCTGGAGGGGTCCAAAAAAACCACTGTTATCCACTTTTTTTAAATCCATCAGGGTTAAATCTAAATTAGCCTTGATACCATTTAAGTCTGGAACTGATTCATAAATTAATTTCAAAACTGCCGTCTTGTCCTCCACCTTCAAATCAGAAAAGCTGACTCCCGGCTTGTCTTGTAAAACGGCATTCACCTTCTCCCCGATTATCGCTCCAGCCGACAATGACTTAGCCAGCACCTGAGCGGTCTTGATCATATATTCCAGATCATTCACTTGAGTTAGCAGAGAGTTAGAGCGCTTAACCCAAAAATTACCTTCAATAGCTTCCAGACGACCAAAAGCTAAAGCCAAACTATCAGCCGCGTCACCAGAATAAACTGCCGCCTCAGCGAAATTATTAGCCTGCAATAATTCGAGTGATTTTTGTAAATTAGCTTTAGCTGAAGTACTAATAGAATAAACCTTGACCAAATTCATGGCGGAGGAAAAGTTCAAAACTACAAACAACAACAAAGCGGCGGAAATAGTTAGAATTAAATAGCGCAAATAACGATTCATATAGATTATTTGATTAAATTAGAATCGGTTTTCT
Source organism: Candidatus Falkowbacteria bacterium CG10_big_fil_rev_8_21_14_0_10_39_9 (assembly GCA_002778645.1). GTDB lineage: Bacteria > Patescibacteriota > Patescibacteriia > Patescibacteriales > UBA12465 > CG1-02-41-21. The sequence continues at coordinate 12,794 of PFAQ01000016.1, read as the reverse complement.
CAGTGAAAACCAAATCCCACTCATTAATTAAAACTACCTTCTTAGAGTCTAAAATTTTATTCAAAAAAACATCCACAATTTCCTGCCGGAACTTGAATTCATTCTCATCCATGACGGTATAGTTAATTTCCTTGCCCAACTCTAACTCCAATTTTTTGATGAGCTCCAGGAGCTTCACCTTAGGGACATTGGCCACCAACAACATGTCAGTCGGAAAGTTATTCTGGGCTACGAAGACTCCAGTTAGGATCAATAGTTTAGGTGTACAAATTTCTTGCAGTTCGTTTAAGAAGTTCTGCCCCACTAAAGTCTGGGCTTTTAGGATTAAGGCCTTGATTTCGGGAAAGAGGATAAATTCTTTATTCACCTCATAGTATTTCTTGTCCGAACTAGGGACTTTTACCACCGGCTCATTAGACTTTAAATCAGAAAGTGTGCTATTATGATAGTTGATGGAAAGCAAAAAGCCGCAGGATTCCAAATGCTTCAATTCTCTTCGAACTGAATTAACCTGCAGGCTTAAATCTCGCGCTAATTGGCGCAAATAATATTTTTCTTCGGCATTTAACAAAAATTGCCTTAGAATTTTGACTCGGGTTTTAGAACCAAAAAAACCTTCTATCATAGTTTTATATATTTCCCTATTTTAAACTTTTATAGTATAATATTATATCATATTAGCCAAAAATACAAGCAGACAGACTATGTACACAAAAATTGCCCCCATTACCATTAACACCGAAAAGAAAGCTAATGGAGCGGCCAAAATTTTTATCGCCGAACCGGACCCAGCCCGAGAACAACTGGCCGGTAAATTATTTATCCTCATCGAAGTTGAGGCCAAAAAAAGTGATGCTAACAAAATCATTGATTTTGTTGTTTCCGATATCAATACTAATTACTACCAAAACGAGAAGTTGATGCTTCGAGAGAAAATTGAGGCCTTAAAGATTGAGAATATCTTTGAAACCGTGCTGGTCAAGACCAACAAGAACCTGATTGACTTTCTTTCTAAAGAAAAGATAGCCCTTTCCCCCAAAAGCATTAATGCCACTATTGGTATTATCTTCGATAATGAACTTCATTTCTCCAATATCGGCACTAACCAGGCCCTCCTGCTCTACAAAGAAGATACTGACAGCAAATATAAAATGATTAACGTCGAAAGAAACGACGACACCAAAAATTTGGGAGGCGACAACATTAATTTCAAAAAACTCTTCTCTTCTATCATCTCCGGTGAGATGCCCACCAAGTCCTATTTCATATTTGCCAACGAATCACTCTCGGAATATCTTTTTAATCAAGAACTGATTGAAATTATCACCAAGCTAGCCCCACTGGGAGCAGCCGAACAAATCAAAAATACCCTCTTTAAAATTAACTCCTTCATTCCCTTCCTGGGCATTATCATCAAGAATAATCTCCACCACGAAGAACCAGAGAGCATTGAAGATTACCGTCAGGTGGAAGCTGCCCGAAGCAATGCCAATCACCGCTATGAAGCCCCAACATCAAATCTCACTACTACAGCCGAAAAAACTGAACAAATTCTCTCTCCAGTCAGTGTGGTTAACACCAAAAAGGTAGGTGGTTTTTGTTGGCGCGTGATAAAGAAAATTAATCCCTTCCGATTACGGGGCAAACTCTGGCGCCTAATCTTCAAACCAAAAGACAAGACAGCCAATATCCAAACTGTGGCTCTCAACAAAGATACGCTGGCACTGGAAACACCTAAACGACCTTCTAAAACTAAAAAAATTCTACTGATCATCTTGACCATTACCCTCTTAGCCTTTTTAACCAACTTGATCTACCAAAAAACCAAGACCAAAAAAACCGAGCAAGCCCAAATCAGCAAGAGCTATGAGGACGTTATCAAACAAAAAGAAAACCAATTTGAATCATACTGGCTCTATAGCGACGAAAAGTCAGCTAAGGGCGTTTTAGAGGAATTAAAGACTTATCTAGATTCCATTCCGGAAGACAAGGAGGGCCAAATTAATGGCTATAGTGAACTACTAGCTAAATACAACGAGCAAGTGGCTCGTTCCCAACATATCACTCAGATTGAACAATTGAAGACTATCGCTGACTTCTCCATTATTGGCGGTGATTTAAGTATCGAAAATATTACTATGATCGGTGACAAGATCTACGCTTCCGATAGTAGCAAGAAAGCTATTTACCGCCTCAATACTAAGGACAATGTCAGCGCGGTGATTAGCTCCGATCAGATTAAGTCCTATCTCAGATGTCCCACCATTAGCAAGAATGGCTCAATTTATTATCTCGACGAAAATCAGGTAGTAGTCCTCAACCCTCAAGATGAAAAATTAACCATCAATAAGTTAGCCACCACTTCCAGCCAGAATCTAATCGGACTCTATAATTACACTGACAAGCTCTATACTCTAGACAAGGCCAAGAACCAACTATATCGTTATGTTCTCACCAACAATGAATACCCTACAGCCGAACCTCGACTTAAGAGCAAATTAGATGCTTCTGATATTAACTCCTTCACCATTGATGATGCCGGTAATGCCTATTTCCTGAAGTCCTCTGGCGTCGTGCAAAAGTTCTATGGAACCGAACAAAAATTTACCTTAGACACAGTCGACCCAACCCTTTCCAACCCGACCATCATCAAGGTCTTGTCTGATATCTATATTCTAGATCCAGCCAATAAACGTCTGGCTATCTTCGACAAGGATGGTAAGGCCAAGAAGCAATACAAGTCAGAGCAATTCACTGACCTCAAGGATTTCGTGGTTAATGAAAAGACCAAACGGGCCTATATGTTAACCGACAATCTGATACTGGAATTACCCCTTTAAGAGAAAACTAAAATTTGAGCATAATAAAAGGGAGGCTATTAGCTTCTCTTTTTAGAAATTTAATTTTGGGATGGCCGGGGCAGATATCTGGATAATATCTTCATTGAGAGGCTATGGCGTACGATGAAACAGGAAGATATTTATATTAAGCACGATGGATCAGTCCTGGAGGTTAAGATCGGGCTAACTAAGTTCTCCAATGACTATAATGATTACCGTCCTCAGCAATCGCTTAATGACTTAACTCCGACAGAAGTATATTTTGGATAAAACAAAAAAACTGCCTTCTTTTAATAGTTTACAAATTTAAATATTAATCTAAATACCGTCCCGAAAATCAACTTTTTAATGGCTCCAAAACTGTCTTGATAAAGGGGACCACCTTAATATTAATTTTAAAGAGCCATTAAGAATAATTAATTTTGGATACAACGAATAGCAAGCCCATAGCCTCGGAAGTTAACACGTGCAGAATTGGCTCCAGAAACATCAAAATACAAGCCAAGAGCGTTAGTACCACTTACACCACTAGACCAATAATAACCACTAATTCCTTGATTGTAAAGGAGGGCATTATTATAATAGCGATGACCATTGGTGGTAAGTTTTAAAATAGAACTATAGGCCGTAACAGTATTAGTAATTTTTGGTATGGAATTAATTAATGCCAACCATTCAGAAGTAGTTGGTACGCGCCAACCAACGGGACAAGGATTGTTTGTGCCACCATTGACCCCAGCCCAAAGACTCGCAGTATTTGGGCTTTGTGGATTACGCCAATCATAAGGACTAATCATTCCATATATAAAATTATTATGTCCGGGACTATCAACCGGACTTTGTGTGGTAGTTTTATTGGTAAGGCTATAAATCTGATGGCCATCGCCTGATCTTCCCCATTGATAATACCACCCATAAC
>PFAQ01000016.1:0-9026 GCA_002778645.1 Candidatus Falkowbacteria bacterium CG10_big_fil_rev_8_21_14_0_10_39_9 | reverse complement strand
TATTGGCAGTAGTAGTGGCCCCAAGATTACGATCAAACCAACACCTACCATCAGGGCCAATAATAGTGCCATAAATTAAAGATTTAAAAATTATATTATCGCCACAAACAAAAGGCTCTTCACTAACACTAATCCCTTGTCCTATTATTTTACCCAGTTCAGCTAAAGAAGCAGAAACTACTGGTCGACCAGATGGTAGGAGATAAGTTATATAGCCAATACCATTTGAAGAAGTGGCTTGGGGGTCAGCCGGTAACGACGTTAAATAAGTACTATTATTTGTTAATAATGATAGATCAATGAGACCAGAACAACTGCTAGCATTACTTCGACAAATCTCTAAAGGAGTGGTGCTAACAAATCCCGACAGAGAATTATGATCAATGGAATATTGATAAAGAGCTTTTTGAATAGTATTAACATCCATAAAACGTTGAGCATTCCTGGCGGTAGCTAATTGGCGCGAAGGATTAATAGCTAAAATAACAATACTTGCCAAAATAGCCAGAGCCACGACAACTAATAATATCTCTAATAGCGTAAAAGCTTTTTGAAAGTGATTCATAAAATCAAAAATATAATTTACTTTTATTAATATATTATAGCATATTACGCCGTCCTACAAATAGAGAGAGCAATATTATTTTTTATGAGAGATTAATATCTTTAACAAAAATCACCCTAATGCAAACCGGATCTCAAAAAATAAACAAAAATGTCTCCTTTTTTTGTAGCCAAAACAAGGTCCTGTAAAAATAAAAACCACCCCTTTATTGGAATGGCTTTAAACTCAGATGTGAAAATTTTTGAGGTATTAATAACCACAGTCTAATCGACAAGCACTTCGACTCTTAAATTATTTTTAAATCATAATCAATCCCAATAAATGTCCATAATTTACCATTAAAATCATTGAATTTGTTATTCTTAGAAAAAAACTTATAACGAGAATCATCGTCTAGTTCCAGTTCGAAACAATATTGTCGATCCCGAATAATTCTAATCATTTTAAAACCAGCCTGTTTATTATTAATAACACAGGCATTAGAGTTTTTTTCATTTTTATAAATAATTTGAATTGTTTTACCAATGAAAAAATCTGTTAGTTTTATTAATATTATTTTATTTTCCCTGGCGGTTAAGTTTTTGTTTATGGTTATCATTTTTTCTATTTTTTAAGGTTCAAGTTATTAAACAATAGCACGGAAATAATATTTTGTCAAAGGCGACTGAGAGGGTATAAAAAGCCAACCGTTTGATTAAGTGACTTTACCAAAAAAGAACTCTTAACACCGCCAGAGTTCTTTCGTAATTATTTAACGATTATTTATTTTGCTGTTGATTGATTATCGCTACCTTCTTCTTAACCTGGCGATTAAGTATGATTATAAAAGCCACTGCTATTAGGACAATAGAAACCAACCCAACTAAAACAATATAAAGCCAGCTAGGAACAACAACCCGGGCAGTAGCTGTATCATTCAGCCATTTTTGCTCTGACTGTCTGAGAAAAGAATTATCTTCAATCTTCCACTTAGCTAAATAGTTGTCTAAAGTTGAAAGCAATTCCTTATTTTTTCCCTTGGCTACTGTAAAATACAGACTGAGCGGATTAAAAACAATCCCGGACTGTTTCAAATTATATTTAGACTTGTTAGCATTTCCATAAGTGATTCCAGCCACTCCAGCATCGATTTTTTTATCAGCCACAGCTTTAAAAACATCGTTATACGTGGGGAAAGCCACAAACTCAGAACTAATATTAAACTTAGCTACTAATTCTCGAAAGTTTTGAGCGTTGATATCACCAGCCATTATACCAATTTTCTTGCCAGCCACACTAAGAATACCATCTATTTCAGACCATTCAGGGATATAAACTTCCCCCCAAACGGTTAAGACCTGATTCTTAGTATAATCCATAAATGAAGATCTTTCGTCGGTATAACCGACACTGGTTAACATATCAACCTCACCAGTTTTAATGCGATTTAAGCCATCGGCCCAAGTGCCAAAAACATAAGAAAAAGAAATATTCTCTTTTAAACCAATTTCTGTCAAAACATCAACGTACAAACCCTTGATAATCCCATCAGTGTCTTTAAAAATAACTGGATAGTTATCAAAAGCACCAACTTTAATAGACCGATTTTCAGGAGCTGCTTGAAGCGGGCTTAATGGTAAAAATATAATAATTGCTAAAAACAAACCAAAAAAATATTTTTTCATACTTTTAGACTTAATAAATATACTTTTATTATATCATTTTTCCTCAAATAATACTAATTGACAGCCCAGCTTTTTATTGAGGCTTCTAACCTCTTTCCACCACAATAGCATACTTGCTAATAAATACCGCAATTCTCCCGATTGCGGCTAAAGCTGGGGCTAAGATTGTTTCATTTATTGGATGCTGTTAAAACTGGTTTATTCAATAAACAGCTCGTCTAATTATTAAAAATTCATAAAATTAACTACTATCAAAAAACAACTCCTGCCCCCAAAAAAACAGCTAGCCATTTTTCCGACAGCTGACTTAAGCATCATTCTTTCTTCTGGAACCAATCTTAATCTTAATTTTTGCCATATGGCCCTCAAATATTCCAGCGATGCCATCAGTTATAGCATTACTGACCACACCGCCATTGATTGCTCCAGTTACACCCGCAAAATGACCACCAAAAATAGCCAAAACCGCTAAAATACCATTGTCTATTAAACCAAATAAAATATCGAGCAGAATCCCTTTTAGGGCTATCTTAAAAATAATAAGAGAGACGACACAAAAAGCGCCAGCATAATTAATACCAAGCCCATCTATTCGGCCTTATTAATAAAAAATATATTAACTGCAGCAATGCCACCCCCAAAAGCATTAAAATGTTTAATACAGATAAAAAACAAATTTTGTTTCATAAATTTAGATTTCGTCCAGCTTTTAGAGTAAAGATTGTGCGAGGTTTTCTGGTAATTAAAAGACCACCCAATTAAGGGTGGTCTTTTAATATCTAAACGATTGTGAGACTTATTTCAAAGTTACCTTAGCACCAGCTTCTTCTAATCTCTTCTTCATGGCTTCAGCATCTTCTTTCTTCACGCCTTCCTTCACTACCTTTGGAGCAGCGTCAACTAAATCTTTAGCTTCTTTTAAGCCTAATTCAGTTAATTCCCGGACAGCCTTAATGACATTGATCTTGTTAGCACCAGATTCAGTGATTTCAACGTCAAAAGAAGTCTTCTCTTCCACGGCGGCAGCGGCGGTACCAGCAGCCATCATCATAGCTGGAGCTGAAGCAGAAACGCCGAATTTTTCTTCTAAGATCTTCACTAACTCAGCAAGATCTAAAACACTCATTTTTTCAATTTCCTCAACTAAAGATTTGAATTTAGCTGGGACTTCAATTTTTTTGTCTTCCATATTGTTAATATGATTTATGAATCACCATAATATAGTGACCACAAAGATTAATAATTATTAATTAAGCATTCTTGGATTCGCCAATCGCTTTCAAAGCGGTGACTAGTCCTCTTAAGTTACCAGCTAAGACATTTACAAAGCCGGAAATTGGAGCGTTCATTGAGCCCACCATCTTGGCATACAACTCTTTCTTGCTAGGGAGTTGAGCCAGGCTCTCCATATCGGTCTTAGAAAGGAAACGACCTTCCAACACGCCACCGATAAAAGCGATTTTGTCTTCACGATCTTTACGGAATCCATGAATGATTTTGGCTGGAGCTACTTCGTCTTCATAGGCGAAAATAGTCGCTACCTTACCATCCAAACTTTTGACATCTAAGCCCTCAATCGGGTTCTTCTTAAAAGCCAATCCGAGGAGAGTTTTTTTAGCGACGTAGTATTCGCTATTCTCTGCTCTTAGTTTCAAGCGTAATTCTTCGTTATCCTTTACGGTCAGCGCATTGAAGCTGGTAAAGACGATGGATTTCGCTCTCTGGATCTTGTCCGCTAAGCCCGCTAAAACGTCTCGTTTTTGTTGCTTGCTTTTTGGCATATTATTAATTTAATAATAAAAAAACTGTGTTTGACCACAGATTAAAAGAAAATACGGCGTTTATCACGCTAGATATTTACCTCGGCAAGACTTATGGGTGCTTGCTGTCTGTGGTGAAATTAGTTGTTATGATTATATTAGCAGGGTTTGGGAGGGGTGTCAAGGACTTTTTGATAAACCCGGTTTAGCCCCCCCCTACCATCAAAATATAGATACTTAGTATTTTATTTGCTTTTTGCTGGATATTTACCTCACAACGCACAAAAATTATCCGATCATTAAACTAAAATTTTTAAATAGCCGACAAACAAAATACAAGTACATGAATACATAAGGCAAAACTAAGCCTAAAAATATAAAAATAATTTTTTCAGAAAAATCATTAAGCTTGGCCCGTCGATACGAAACAATAAAGAGGAATGGGGCAACAAATAGCAAAAACAAAAAAATTAAAGCACCAACAAGCTCTAAACTATCGAAGATTTTAACAATGCTCATCATAATAGTAAATGGAACAAAGACGAGTATCCAATAACCACATAATGACCGTGAATTTCTTTTCCAGAAATTAGACCCAAGATTTTTTTCTTTCATATATTTTATAGATACTAGTTTAAGCCTAATTATTTAATACATACCCAGCTATCAGAATAAGTACAAATAAATTAAATAATTTACTCAAAGTAGATTATAATAAAAACTATCCGGCACATAGCGATAAAATTAGTCAAAACTCCATATGCCCATGCAGCATCGGAAAAAAATATAAAAATGTTGTGGAAAATAAAAATAGACCGAAAAACCTATTTTTTTATTAATACCAAATTTTTATATTAACCAATCAAATCAGAAAATGCCTGATAATTATCAATCTCCTTATAATTCACCTTTATAACTTCAAAATGTTTTTTGGCAGACTCTATCTTTGCCTTTTCGGTTGGGCGTAAATTTTCAATATCACCTTTTGTTTCAATAACAAAATAAACCTTTTCTCCTTCGTTCCCTTTAAGGTCACGCTTTGCGGTAACTATCGCCCAATCAGGATTATAGCCTCCAACAGGAGTCTCAACCTTGTACCAATTGGGCATTTTAATAAACAGCTTAATTTGCTCATCATGTTCAAGGTCTAGGGCAAAATTCATTTCCACATCAGAATCATGAACAATAGCATCGTAAATAGACCGGGTAACTGGCAAGGTGGAGTCCTCGTAACTTTCAAGCGCTTTGAACTCCTCTACTTTATAAGAATCAGAAATTATCTCATAACTCACTTGCTCAACATAAGTCTTCACAAGCTCTTGTTTAATGATTTTACTTGCCTCAACAATGAAACGATCTGGATTGCTAAAGAAGGCCTCCCAATTATTTGCTTTGAGCACTATATCAGCAATAGTAGCTCGAGTAAGACGAGTTTGTGCCTTAATTTCAGAGACACAATCAATCGTTCTGCTTTGTGTAGCCACTATTTCGCCTGATTCGGACCCTAGAGCAAGAGACTTAACTCCTTCCGCGGATATATTGATACCAGCGCGGTCAACGCGAATATGGGGCTTTTGTAGCCGAATTTCAGAAATGACCCTTGCGGAGTTAGTAATAAGCGATTCTGTATTTACTTTTACTAAATAACGAGTCTTTTTTGAAATACGGTTCCACAACTCCTTAAAGTTCTCATCTTTTTGAAAACCAGGCTTAAGCACGATCTTACTGCGCTGTTTTGCATTGTAAGGTACCTGGGGCGTTTTATAAATACCATCTTCTTGAAATTCTGCCTGTAAACTAGCTACATAGTCGGCGTAACTTATATTTGCCACAACTGAAAGCAAATTAATATGCCTATCAAAAATTCGGTCACCGTTTTGATTAACGCAAAGACGCATACCGCGACCAATCTCTTGACGCTTCTTCATGGTTGACGTTGTTTCGTTTAAAGTACAGATATTAAACACGTTAGGATTATCCCAACCTTCACGCAGCGCTGAATGGGAGAAAATAAATTCGACCGGTTCATAAAAAGACAAAAGGCGTTCCTTGTCTTTCATAATAAGTTCATAGGCTTCATCGTTTTTTTCAATAGCTGATTCTTGTTCAACAAAACTACCATCTTTCTTTTTAGCAAAATATCCGGTATGGAGTGAGTTAATAGAGTCCTGTCCTAACGTAAATACATCTTTTACCTTAGATAATTCTTCTGTAAATATCTTACGGATTAATCCATCGGCGCCGGCATAGTTTGCAACTTTATCGATAAAGAAAAGACTAAGAACCTTAATCTCAAAGTCTTTATATTTTTGTTTTTTTTCAATATGAAGTCGGATGGTCTCAGAAATTTGTCTTCGCCATATATCTTCCTTATTTTGATTAATTGCAGTTTCACGAGAAAGAACAAAACCATTTGTAAAATGGACTTTGCCTTCAGCGCCAAACTCAGGCGCATCAGCATCTATATTTGAAACTACATATCCGTTATAGGCTTTATTATTGGTTATATTTACAAGATCATCTCCTTTTTTTAAATTAATTGCCTTAATTTTTCTGTTACCATCATTATCCGCAAAAGCTAATTCAGCTTTTGCTTTAATACCACTAGCAGTTTTTGCTGGTTTTGCTTCAACAAAAACCATATGAGGAGTGGAGTTGCCGCTATCGTCATCAGTTACTGAGAAAACCTCTATTTTTTTAACAAGACCAAGTTGGTAAGCATCATATGGGGTAAGCTGATGAACAAGGTTATATAAATTTTTATGAGTAGCAGAATAACGCAAACGGAATAAAGCATTGAAATTTTCAAGTGCTTTTTTTGTCGCCTCACCCTCCATATTTTGAGGCTCATCAAGAATAAGGATCGGATTAGTTTTTTTAATAAATTCAATTGGTTGTTCTCCTTGCATTTGGTCTCGGGCACCGTAAAGAACATTGGCATCTTTATTAAACGCCCCCACAGTCATGACCATAATATTAATCACACTGCTATCAGCAAAGTGACGAACCTGAGAAATACTTTTTGATTTGTACTCATAAAATCTAAAAGGGGTATTTGCATACAATTCCCTGAAGTGATCTTCGGTAATTTTGAGGGTTTTAATAACACCCTCACGGATAGCGACAGACGGCACTAAAATAATAAACTTCTTCCAACCATACTTCTGATTGAGTTCAAAGATGGTCCGCAAATAAACATAGGTCTTACCCGTGCCCGTTTCCATTTCTACTGAAATATCCTTCACGGGAGTTTCCAATTTAAAAGATTGTCCGTCTTCAGTAAGTAATTTATCCCCATCAGATAAGGTTAAATTTTGTGACTTTTGAATAGTTTTGATGTTTTTTAGAATTTCCTTTTCTGAAAGAGTAAGTATGTTCGGATAAATTCCAAACAATCCTAAACCAGCCACAGTCTGTGCTGTGGTTTTTTCTTGCCCTTCAAAACAATCAATCACTGAGTTTATTGCTTGCAGTTGAAATTCCTGGTTTGGATCAAACTTAAATTTCATAATTATTAAATGGTTTTCAGGTCAAGGTTAAGCGCTAAGTTGGCAGCCATTGTGTCGTCTAGTGCACTCTCAAGACAGATAAATAATTTATCTTTGTAAGACCTATCAATAAGCACATTAATTGTTTCTGGCGCGATTTTATTTTCAAGACAAATAAAAATCTGCTGCTCACCATCAGTAATTTGATAAACATTATTTCTACCAAGTGAAATTTTCTCAATCTTGCTATTTAACGATAAACCTTCTTTCACGATATTCTCATAGACAATACTTATATCGTTTTCTTTGTTAAATAATTGGCTTTGTTTTGCTTTATTTAAATAAACGATAAATTCCTGTTGATTTTCTTCTGATGATTTATCGAGATTAAAAACAAAAGCATTTTCGGGATAGTTTGATTCAGCCAAGGTAAACGCCTTGAAACCAGCATTAATGGGCTGTGGGTTCTCACCATAACCTCTTATTACGCGACGAATACGTTCTTTTGCTAGTTCAGATATGTTTTTGAATTCAGATTTGAATCCTTCAGATTTTTGATTGAATTTTTCTGGTAACTGTACTAGGATAAATTTACGATTACCACCATCCTCTTTATTTTGGCTTAATACTGCATGTGCAGTGGTGCCTGAGCCACCAAAGAAATCCATTATGATTCCATCTTTTTCATTGAGTGGTGCTAAAAGTTTTTGTATCAATTCTGGAGGTTTAGGAAAGTCAAATATCTCTGAACTACCAAACATTTGCTTGAGATGCTGTCTCGCGCTTTGATAATTGAATGTTTTGTCCTCAAAAATACTTTTTAGTTTTTCTTTTTTAAGGCTGCCATCTTCACTTTCAATTAAATCAATACGATAAATATCAAAAACAGTTTCTCCTTTTCTTGAAACCTCTTTAGCAACTAATTCATTAATACGTTCTTGCGCTGTTTTTATTCCCCATGTCCAACGACTTTCTTCTCCATCTGGTCTAACTGGAAAAACTTCAACATCATCTTTATCACTTCTTGCAATACTTACTTTTTTATTAATAGGGTTAACAAAAAATGGGAAATACATGTTGGGACGATCCGCTCTTCTCCAATCTCCTCCACGCTTCCTTAAACCTAAGAGTCTTGATCTCTTCCCATCATTAGTAATATATGAGAATTCCTCATCTTCGAAATCTCTATCTTTACCAGTTATAGAGTATTTACCCGATTCAAATTTTGCATAACAAATAATATATTCATGTTCTGATGAAATACCAAATGGTTCTTGAGAACCTCTTGGATTAGACCTAACGATAATTTCACCAATAAAATTTTCTTCACCGAATACTTCGTCCATCAAAATCCTAAGGTGGTGAACTTCGTCTTCTCCAATAGATACAAAAATAACACCATCTTCACGTAAAAGGTTCCAAGCTAATTTTAGGCGTGGATACATCATAGAAAGCCAGTCACTGTGGTAGCGCCCATTCGTTTCTTTGTTTGTTGTTACGCTTTCACCTGACGCAATTTGTTGTCCTGTTTGCTTGAGATAGTTGTTGA
>PFAQ01000002.1 GCA_002778645.1 Candidatus Falkowbacteria bacterium CG10_big_fil_rev_8_21_14_0_10_39_9 | reverse complement strand
TACTATGAATGACAGAAAAAGAGCTAAACGATAAAATCCCTGTCATTACGGCAGCCATCCCATATCAAGTACACGATTAACTGCGGGCTAGCCGGAATCCATGCACTTTAAAACCCTGCCTAACGGCAGGGTTTTTCGTATTATGTAATAAAATAGATTTTTGTGGATGACTTTCACTTTATATTTTAGCTAATTTTTAATCTTTTGACTATTTCTTTTGACTATTTTTTCCCTACTCCACCTTTCGGTTTCGAAGGGCTTCGCCAATCTCTTATTAATAAGCCTCCCCTAACTCGTTTCACCACTACCTTTTGCTTTTCTTTCCATTTAAGCCTCTTAACCAACTCCATGGGCAAAGTTACGGCTAGGGACTTCCTTCCCAGCTTAGTGATTTTTTTGATATTTTTATTTATGAGTTTTTGTGTGGGCATAGCTATTTTTTAATCTCAACTTGTAGGTTATCTTTAGTTAAAGTCCAAACCAGGGCAATTACCCAACCAATAAACGTAAATCCCAAGAATAAATTTAAAGCAAAAATTGCCCCAGTATTTCTTTTGTTTTTTGAAGAAGCAATAAAAGTTGGTAAAAAATAGAAGATTCCGAAAATAAATAAACCAATAGCAAAACCTAGCGTCATATATGTAATGTATTATGTAATATTTAGCCCATTTAGGCAACACTACATAACTTTAGATTCATACGGAGGCAAATCCAAGTCTTCCCGGAATTTATTACGGTACTTAATAATTGCGTCAATGAATCTTCCCAGATTCTCTGAATGCTTTAGTCTACTTTGGTTAATCCACATCGTTATGTCATTGTCCGTAACTTTTGCTATCTCAGATCTTAACTTTTTAAATCTAGGGTTTTCAGGGGAAAATTCTGTCTCTCCCTTGTCTAAAATTGAACAAAAAGCCCTTAGAGCATTACTAGGGAGGCCTCTTTCAAAATTATCATTCCCCCATTCTGCCCAATCTATGCCCATTTCTTTTTTATAGTCTTCGCTCATTTTATAAATATTAATTTAGAACAATTGCGCCACAATTAAATCCAGCAAAACTTTAGGCGGGGTTTGGGTGGTTTTAAGCTCCGTGTCCAAAGCCTCCACTTTTTTTAAAAATTCCATAACTTTTTTACTTGGAAATTTAGAAGATATTTTCTTCATTACAAACAGCCGGCCGCTTTTCCAGCCTGTCTTTTCCAAAATTTCGCTTTCAGGTGTATGACGCGCGCTAAAATCCTGCACCATGGCTACGTTCCTGAACTGTTCGGCAAGTAGCGCGCTAAGCTGAATTATGCTCCCCTTCTCGTCACTGCCTGTTTGCTCGCTTAAAAAATGCCCGATTAAATCCAAAGCTTCCTGTTTTCTGCCGTCGCCGATTGCATTGGTAATTTTAAACCCGTCTATTTCTAAGTTCTCGCTTACGAGATTATTAACATCATTCTCAGAAATTTCACCGGCAGATGAGCAGGCAAGCAACTTTTGAATTTCGCTGTCCGCCTGCCACAAATTAAACGCTTCCTTTATTTCCACTATTTTTCCACCAAATTTTTTTTCCGTGCCTTCATCGCGTCCCAAACGAACAGCCAAAACTTCCACAACGGCTTTGGATATTTTACCGCCCAAATCTTTAACCCTTTTTTCTATCCAAACATTTAATTCTCTTCCGTGGGGCAAATCAAAATTTTGAATAGTTATGCGTTTATCTTTAGTAAGTTTCTTCACAAACGCAAGGCGCTTGTCCAGCTTTTCTTCCGCCACGATAATGGTATTCTGGGTTCCAAACAACTTTTCCAAATTTTTCTCTAAGTTCAATTCTTTAAATAAACCCTCCACCACAAACACCTTGGGCCTGCTGAACAAGTCCTGCTCCAAAAGACGCAAGATGTCCAAATCTTCCGCGCTTGCGACGAATGCCAAATCCGCTTTAGCCTTTTGAGCCAAAACTTTTATTGCCTGTTTTTTGGTAAAATCGTCTGTGCCTAAATAAATAGAAAGCATAACTCCGATTAATTCTCATTAAAAATGCGCCAAATGATAAACTGTTGGTAGCAATACTAATAAATAATCATTCGTCGCTATGCGAAGTATATCACTCATAGAGCTGGCTTGGGAACTGCACAAAGCCGGACAGTCAGCCGATGATATAGCTCCAAAGGTCGGAAAGGATAGAACCACTGTTTTCAGATGGTTTGCAAGCATAAGACTCAAAGGCATTAAAAAGTTTTTAAAAGACTACAAGCTAGCTAAGAAAGGCAGGAGGCAAAAAAGGAAAACGGATCCCGTTATCAAGGCTAGAATCTATGCCATCCGGGAGAGATATCGACATTTCTGCGGCGAGAAGATCCACTACTGGTTGCAAAAAGATTATGGTGTTACGATTCTAGTGTCTACCATTTACCGGATACTGGCAAAAAAGTACTAATTAAGGCCTAGACAGAACAACAAAAACCAGAAACGGTGCCCGGTGCCAACTGCCAGCAAGCCACGGAAAGTGGTACAAAATGACACTGTGGACTTTGACAACCTCTATGCCTTTACCAGCGTTGATATTTTTACCAGAGAAGCATCGGTTATCATCGGCACGGGGCTGGAAGCCAAGGACGGAGCCAAGGCTTTGGAAAAACAGATGGAATATTTTAAATTTGTGGAATTAATGCAGAAAGGCGGAGGCAGTAAATTTGAGAAAGAATGGTTAGAGACTGCTAAGAAATATTGCAACAAGATCAGAACATCCAGGCCTTACAAAAAGAACGAGCAGAGCTACATAGAATCTTTTAACTGCACTCTTAGAAAAGAATGTTTAGGCTGGACAAATTACCGCAGAAAAGACCAACAACTCGTCCAGGCTAAAGTTAACCAATTTCTAGATTTTTACAACAACCAGAGGCCACATTTATCCCTGAATCTATTAGCTCCCACAGAGTATTTGTCGCATTTGCGATGAGAGAGACCGAACTCTTGAATAATCCTCTGACTTATTATAGAATATCTGAGTATTTTACGCTAAGCGCCCATAGCTCAGCTGGTAGAGCAGTTGCCTCTTAAGCAAACGGTCGCAGGTTCGAATCCTGCTGGGCGCACCAAATTGGACTTCGTGATTTTTTGTGGGGGGAAGCAGTGGTTTGCTCGTCCCGCCTGTTGGCGGGACGAGCAAGGAATTGGGCGGCAAAATCAAACGGCGGGGCGAAATCCCAAGAAACAATTTTTTCGGAAATGAGGCGGTTCGTTCCAATTTTTTGCACAAAATGAGCAATCTCCGCTGGAGATTGCTCCGAGGCGATTTTTCCCGCGTAAATCAAGGTGTTTATGTAATCCCGCATTGGTTCGTTCCGCCCGCTCATTCGCTTTTGCAGAAGCGTATCTTGTTCGCCCTTCAAGGCGATTTTTTGTTGGACTAAACTTTCTTTTTTTCGTTTGTAAGTTTCCTCGTCAATAAGATTGTCTAAATATCCTTCAAGCAATTTATCTAGTTTTTCTTGAAGGGCGAAAATCTTTTTTCTGTTCGCTTCTGCGAAAGCGTCTGCCGATTGGGCTTGTTGTTTTTCCTCGCGCTCCAATTTTTCCAACATTTCTTTTGACCAATCGGCAGGCAAAGCAATTGTTTGCGACTTTTCAATAATTTGTTTTTGCAATTCGCTTTCTTGGATATACTTTTCGGCGCAAGCCCCGTGTTTTCTGGTGCAACGATAATATCGGTAAAGTCCGCCGTTGCCTTTGGCGAATTGCGCCGTGAACATTGA
>PFAQ01000054.1:971-4531 GCA_002778645.1 Candidatus Falkowbacteria bacterium CG10_big_fil_rev_8_21_14_0_10_39_9 | reverse complement strand
GACAACGGGATAGCGGTCAGATATTTTCATATAATTATTCTTGCTGATTATTAACTCCGACGATTAAAATAAAATCGGGTCTCTCTTGTTTAGGATTTTTAGCCAGTCCATCCTTGATATCTTGCACCAACCAATCAGGTAACTCCAAGCCAATCACCGCGTTAGTATTATTCTTCAAAGCCTCTAAAGATCGACGTTTAGAACCATAGGTCAGGTCATAAATAATAGCATCCTTTAAATCCCGGCGAGTAGAATTAGCGGTCCTGATAGTCTTGAAATTAGCTGGTAACAAACGAGCGGAAACTTCACTGGCCAAACCATCGATGCTGGTTCCATTTCGAACCTCAATCGTGGCTGCCTCAGAAGAAATTTCTAGTTCCCGTGGAATACTACCAGCATCGGGAATGCTACCAAAAACTTCCTTAATCATGGCTTTGATATCATTAAAATTACCTCTAAGGGGAAGCAAAATATAAGCGCCATCGTCACCGCGAGAAGAAACTAAAAAGCCACCGGGACCATCATCTAAACCAACTGAACTAATCTGTTCTTTGGCGGTATCTTTAAATAATTCCCAAAGATGTAAGCCTTCACCAATTTTTAAATTAGTTGAAGTGTGCTCTAACACTTGGCCCGCAATTCTGGTTAACATGCCTGGTTTCAATAAATTACTGGAAGTAAGCAGCTCATCTTTGACAGCCGTTAAAATCTTTTGCTGTCTTTTGCTCCGAGCAAAATCAGAACCCTCTAGACCAATACCATGACGGCTGCGAGCATACTTCAAAGCTAGGTCGCCCGACATCTCTTGGAGTCCTTTATCGATATGTAAGTGCTGGAAACGAGCATAATAATCGGCATTATCTTCCTGACCTCGAATAGGATAACTATAGTCATCAAGAGTATTTTCGACAGCAACTGTGACTCCACCCAACTCATCAATAATACTAACAAAGCCATCAAAATCTACGCGGACATAATATTGAATCGGAATATCCAGCAAGTTAGACAGAGCGTCAGCGGTAGCCTGAGAACCATTTTCTTTCTTGGCCTCAGCGTAGGCGTTGATACTATTAACCTTCTGCCAGACGCCATTTTTATTGGGTACAGTTAGGTCGCGGGGAATAGAAATCAAAACCACTTTTTTAGTTGAAGGTTGGAGGCTCGCTAAAATAATAGTATCGGCCAAATAACCGCCATCATGATTAGCGCCGCCCATCCCTAATAATAGAATATTAATCCGGTCTTCTTTTTCACCCGCTAATTTATTATCAGCCGCCACAATTAATTTTCCTAAAAAAGGAATGTGGCCTAACCAGGATTCCCGGCTATCAGCACTGATCAGCATAGTGGCGGAAAAGATAATAACAGCAGCTACTAAAAATCCCACCACATAAAAAAATCGGCGCTGTCTTTGAGGCGTCTCGGGAACTTGATGAAATTCGGCAAAGGCCGGATCGTTACTAATTTTTTTATTAAAATCTACGTCCATATCAACAAAAATAAAATAGCTTTAGAGGCTATATTTCTAAACTTCATGAAATAAAGATAAAATATTCATGGCAATTTCATTATAACTGGATTACCTGGTTTTGACAATATAGAAAAATCTAGTGTAAAATGAAATTAGATGCCTAAAAATCTAACTTAAGATTAAAATGATTATCAGCTTTCATAATGACAGAATTTCACATATTGTCAAGTTGGCCAAACCGCGTGCCAGGTCCCAACAAGGCCTCTTTGTTATTGAAGGTGAACGCGAACTAGAGCTAGCCCTCCAGCAAGAATATGCTATTCAAGAACTTTTCTATTGCCCTGAATTAAGTGCTAACAATAAATTTGCTTCCCATCACCTTCTTACTACGGAAGTGAGCGCTAATGTCTTCAAAAAGATGGCTTACAAAGAAAAACCAGACGGATATTTGGCTCTGGCTAAGATGGTCAAAAAAGAATTACGTGATATTAAGTTAAGTGCCAATCCACTAGTTATAATTCTCGAGACCGTCGAAAAGCCCGGTAATTTAGGAGCAATTCTACGCACTGCTTATGCTGCTTCAGTCGATGCCATCATCATCACTGATCCTCAAACCGATGTCTACAACCCCAATGTTATCCGCGCTAGTATGGGCCATCTCTTTACCAACCAAGTAGTTGTGGCTAGTATTACTGACACCAGAAAATGGTTAGAGCAGAATAAAATCAAAAGCTATGGCGCCACCACTAAGGCTAAGAAGTATTATCATCAAGCTAACCTCAAAAAACCCAGCGCTATTGTGATGGGAACTGAGGCTACCGGACTGAGCCCGAAATGGCTAGAAAGGCTTGATTATGAGATAAAAATCCCGATGCAAGCCGGAATTGATTCTCTCAATGTCTCCGTTTCCACCGCTATTATCACCTATGAGGCAGCGCGCCAACGAAATTTCGTTGACTTTTGAGACCACTTTTGATAGATTAGAAAATAGTATGCGCCCATAGTTCAATGGATAGAACACCAGCCTTCTAAGCTGGTTACGTAGGTCCGATTCCTACTGGGCGTACGAATAATTTTAAAAATATGCCAAAAAAATCCGTGGTCACTAAAAAGACCTTGACTCCGAAGAAAACTGTCAAAAAAGCGATCAGTTATAAACCTCTTATGGGGGGTCATAACTGCGCTTGTTGCACGGCCGTCTGCGGTAGCCGAAAATAAAAAAATATGATTTTTTTAATCTTCTCAGAATTAATCCTTCTAGTGATTTTGGTTTTAGCGTCAATTAATTTTTTTAACATTGTTTTTCGTGGCTTTGCCCCATTTTTTGCAGCTAACTCCCAGGTTATCAATTTAGCCACCGACAACATCAAGCCCACAAAAGACCAGGTAGTTTACGAATTAGGAGCTGGAACAGCCAATTTTCTAAAAGCAGTGGAAGCTAAGTATCCCGAGACTAAATTGATTGGTATTGAATATTCCCTCTTTACTTATTTAAGAACAAAAGCTAAATTGAAAGCATTGCAGAGTAAGATTGAATTGCGCCGAGAAGATCTGTACCAAACTAATTTGAGTGATGCTTCTATTGTCTATTGTTATCTCATTCCGACCATGATGCCTAAGTTATCCGAGAAGATTCAAAAAGAATGTCACAAGGGTACGGTCATCATCAGTTACATTTTTTCCATCCCTGGTCTATCGATGAGAAAGACAATTCAGACAAAAGGTGGTAATATTTATTTTTACGAAGTTTAATTTTTTATATAAGCAATTTATATAGTATGGTGCCTATGGTTTAGCGGTAGAACGACGGATTGTGGTTCCGTTAGTCTGGGTTCAACTCCCAGTAGGCACCCAGATAAAGAATCGCCTTAAAGGCAATTTTTTGTTATAATAAGAATAAAGTGAATAACAAAGCTAACGAGGAGCACTATTAAAATGTAAATATGAAAAAATTAATTATAATATTAATTATCTTGATTTTAATGTTTTTATTATTACTATCAATGGGCTTACTTTCTGGGTATGATCTTGGTCCAGAAGAAATAATTCTAAAATTATTTGGCTCGAGATAGGATCAAGGGTCTTTTCT
>PFAQ01000054.1:0-888 GCA_002778645.1 Candidatus Falkowbacteria bacterium CG10_big_fil_rev_8_21_14_0_10_39_9 | reverse complement strand
GGTGTAATCTGGAGTTATTATAGTATTTCAAATAATTGTTAATCAAAGAAAGATAGCGGTCATAATTAACTGGCTTCTCGACTCCGGAACATTCTTCTTGGATGGTCCGATTGAATCTTTCAATGTGAGCGTTGTCATTACATTTTCTGATTCTGGAATGTCGGTGGGCTATTTTCATTTTAGCTATACCGTCAGTAAAATGCTGAGTAAATTCCGGCCCATTGTCAGATGGGATCATTACAGAATTAAATTTAGCATGTTTTCTGGCTGACTGCAAAAACAATATACTTCTTCTGGCGCCAATCTTCTTAACCACTTCTGCATAGGTCCACCTGGAATATAGATCGATTATGGTATAGACATAGAACCTCCTACCAGAACTAGTCAAAAAATGAACCGTATCTACTTGCAACAAATCACCAGGTTTTTCGGCTATAGGACGAGGTAATGAGTAATGCCACTTTTTCCACGGACTTCGATGCCTGATTAAATTAGTTCTCGCTAGCGTCCGCTTGACTGATGACAGGCTGATATTCAATCCGCTATTTTCTAATTGTTTTTGAACTACTTCCGCGCATTTATTATGTTCCAACCTGGTTTTGATTATCGCTCTAACTTTTTCTTCGGACAGAGCGTTGGGACGGTGATGGGCGGAAGAGCTTAGCGTCGGTATTGTTTTTCTCATATCATCAGGGGCCTTATTTAGCCACTTAGAGACAGCGCCGGGAGTGTAACCGTAGTATCGAGCTGTCTGCCTGACGCTCCAGCCGTCGTTTCTAATCTTCTTAACCACCTCCATTCGGAGACGGGGAATCTTGGGGTTTGTTGTATATGCCATATGTTTGAATATTAACCCCTAATTATAACACTTTTTTAGCTAGGTGTTTC
>PFAQ01000057.1 GCA_002778645.1 Candidatus Falkowbacteria bacterium CG10_big_fil_rev_8_21_14_0_10_39_9 | reverse complement strand
CTTTTTTAGCTAGGTGTTTCCAAGGCGCTGAACTATTGCGCATTCATTGACAAAAATAATAAAATGTGATATAATTGGGGTAATTAAATGAATGTACGTTAACAATCAAAATCTATATATCATGACACTAGAACAAATGAGAAATGTGGTGGCAAGCACCAAAAAGCTTGATTCTATTAGCATAGTCTTAATCTGGGTTTTTTCCCTGATTACTGGGTTAGTGGCCTCGATACCTTTTTCTATTTTTTAGGAATAGAAATTGGTTTGTTGGCTATTGCGCTTGGACTGCTCTTGAGCGTCGGTCTATCATACTTTTATTGCCTTCTGAACATTCAGGAAGTTCCAGAAAATTATGTCTGGATAATGGAGTTCCAGGGTGGTTTTAAAGTTCAATGGGCCGCTGGTGGACATATGTATTTCCCGCTTTTTAATTGGTTCAAGCACCGCTCCGAAATTTATTTAGGTGAAAGGAAAATAGAAATATTTCCTGACTCCGAGGATTTTATTGATATGTTGGACGCTTCCTGCCATTTTAAAGCCGAGGTTACAATTAAAGTGGAATTCTCAGTAGTAGCTACCTATAATATTGATAATTATAAGGAGGCTGTTAGATCGAGAGTAGCTGGGCTTATGAGACATTATTTTAGTAAAATGACTCTGAATCAGGCCAACACCGAGAAAGGATCTCTGCCGGCCAAAAATGTTATCTCGCAGAATAATCAAAATGCTAGCAGCATTGTTAATCCCTTCAATAAATATTTTTTTAAAGAAATATTGGATGATTGGGGTGTTCGTATTCTCAAGATTATTCTTGATGATATTCAAATCCCAGCAGAAGATATTGCATTAAGAAAAAAACTTCAGGCCCTCGACGTCGAAAAAAAACTGGCTATAGGTAACAAAGATATCGCTATTACCAAAAGTGAAGGCGATGCCAAGGCTATCGAAAATATTGCCAGAGCTAAGCGTTTTGAATTGGAGCAAGAAGGTCTTGGTGTTGAACAGCAAGCTGAAGCCCTCATGAAAATTGATGGTGTGACTGTTCCTATGGTCCTTACTCTCATAAATGAACGTTATAAATACACTATGTTGCAAAAGGGCACGCTCATTATTGATAATATTGGCGGCTCTATAGCTGGCGACGGTGCCAAGTTTGGTGCCGGTATGAAATTACAAGACAAAAACAACAAACAAAAAGGAGAATAAAAAAGGGCAAAAAAAATAGCACAAGCCCCGAACTATCAAGAAGATGGGGTTACTAAAAAGAGAGGCTCAACTGAAGAACCCGAAGACAATAAGCCTCAAATTGGTTGGCTACAAAAATTACTTTTAGCTGATTCTTTCGTTGGCAAAATGTTTAAGGTTATCTTGTCTTTCTGTATTGCTCTATTTGTACTCTGGTTAGCTAGGGGGCTGTGGTTCAATAACAGATTTATTTCGGTTAACGAAGGAATCGATTTTTGGGTGAAGACCGGTGGTTTCTTTGTCGCAGCTATTGGTATCTTGGCCATTGTAGACTCAGTCTTCAAAACCAAGGGTGACACTACTAAACTATCGATTATCTTATTGTTCTTCGTAACGGTGGTGCGGTATTATTATTCCGCTCCTTATTATGAAAATGGCAAGCCAACTATTTATGTGAATAGTCGGACCGGTAATGTTTATCACACTGCCTGGGCTGACATTAAACATGATGACAAAACTAATCGGGATTATTTTCTTCATCCTCGTTCCAACGACACATGCTGGAATGACACTGAGGAAAATGTAAACATGGTAAAGCTTTTTAACAAAAAAGTTTCTTACGTTGATCCTAATGTTGATTATGATCCTCCAATGAGAACTGTAGTTTATACAGTCGAAGGCTCTCCTTACACTTTCAAATTGAAAGCTGGAGAAACTTTAAACCACTGGATATCATTCGCAGCAAAAAACATGCACATCAGTTTGGATGCCGAAAACTATGATTACTGGATGATTTATTCATCTTCAGAAAAATATCATAGCGCACCAGACGTTGTACCACCCGATCGTGATTATGCTCGGTTTTATCTAAAAGCTGGCGATCGTGATCAGGTAATTAAAATGACTCTAAGCTACAATTAGTCACCAAGACTATTGTTGCCAAAAAAGGGGAGTAGCAATACACCCCTTTTTTTATTTCCCAAAATATGGTTTAATATAAGTAGCTTTAATTATCTTTATCTTATAAAAATATGCGTAAAAAGTTAATCTTGCTAATTATTCCAGCCTGCTTTGCTTTGTTTGTAGCTCTGCCAGTTTGGGCTCAATTTCAGACCAATACTACGGTCCCAAAGTGTGATTCGAGCACTGTCTGCATGAATAATCCCCTGGGCAATATCACTACGCCGCAGCAGCTCATTGGTAAGGTAATTAGTGCGGTCTTAGGGATAGTTGGTTCCTTGGCACTACTGATGTTTATCTTCGGTGGTTTAATTTGGATGACAGCGGCTGGAAATGAAAAGAAAGTTACTCAGGGACGGGACATCTTGATGTGGGCGGCGATTGGTTTAATTGTTATATTTATCTCTTATGCTGCCGTTCGCTTCTTGTTAAGAGAGGTGCTCGGAGTTTAATAGTGGTTAAAATAGCTTGCCGTATTTGACAATCTATTTTTATCGTGTAAAATTGTAATATCTTTTGAATATTAGGGTCGATACCAAAGCGGTCAACTGGGGCAGACTGTAAATCTGCTGGCATCAGCCTTCGCAGGTCCGAATCCTGCTCGGCCCACAATTAATTAATAGCCTTTTTGTTAGGGCTATTTTTTATTGACCAAAGTCGCTTTTTTTGGTTTAATAGAGATATTAACTATATTTATATGCCCTATTTAATTGACTCCAACAAGATCGGACGCAGTATGTTGAAAATCATCGGTGTTTTGATTTTGGTCTTAGCCATTATTGGCATCGCTTTGTATTTAATCTAATAACTATGCCTTAATTACCGGAAGTAGAAACCATCAATCGCGATCTTTGTGATTGCGTTTTGGGTAAAAATATTAAGCAGGTAGAAGTTCTAGCTGCTAAGTCGGTTTGGCCTATTCCCAAAAAGTTCGTTAACTTATTAACGGGCCAGTCATTGGTTGCCATTGATCGAATTGGCAAGTTATTGATTTTTTCCTTGAGTGACAAAAAGAATTATCTCCTGGTTCACCTTAAGATGACCGGACAGTTAATCTATGCGATCAATCATAAGTTGGTGGCTGGTGGTCATAGTTTGTCAGCTCAAAGTCTGATAGGCTATGTGGGTGGGGAATTGCCTAATCGTTCCACTAGGGTTTATTTGATATTTTCTGATAAGAGCCATTTGTTTTTCAATGATCAGCGTCGCTTTGGTTATCTGAAAATAGTCGACCAAGCTAGTTTAGCGGTCATCAAAGCTAAGTATGGTATTGAGCCTTTGACGCCTAATTTTACCAAGTCCAATTTTTTCCTGGCTATCAAAGGACGAACTAAAAATATCAAAGCACTGCTTTTAGATCAGTCTCTGATCTCCGGCTTGGGTAATATTTATGCCGACGAGGCTTTATTCGCTGCTGGTATTAGACCGGCTCGTCGGGCTAGTAGTCTGAGCAAAGCCGAGATAGAGCGCTTATATGGCGTGATTGAGGGTCTAATTAGACGGGCTATTAAGGCTCGCGGGACTACCTTTAATAACTATTTGGATGCCCAAGGGAACAAGGGTGGTTTTGTGGTTAAATTAGCGGTTTATGGTCGATCTAAGGAGCTTTGTCTGAAATGCCAGGGACCGATTAAAAAGATCAAAGTAGCTGGTCGTGGGACTCATTTTTGTCCCAATTGTCAAAAATAGCCCAAAAATTGACTTTCTTTGAACTATATTATATATTAGAAGTATAATAAATTTACATAACGGAAAAGCTTTAGATGCCACAGGGCTTTTATGCTTTTAGCGTTAACCGAGATTATGTCGCAGGACAACATGATTAAATTGGAATGCACCGAGTGCAAAACTATTAATTATCATTCTCATAAGAATAAGAAGATTTTAAAAGAGAGATTGGAAATGAACAAGTTTTGTAATGTTTGCCGTAAACACACTTTGCATAAAGAAACCAAATAATAATTAACGATGTCTATCACTCTAAAAATATGGACAACAAATTAAGCAAGCTTTTTTTGTTCTTGCTAGTGTTTTTAGTTATAATCGCTTGTTTTTTAGTCTTCCGGCCATTTTTAATTGAAATCATTATCGCCGCGGTCTTAGTATCGATTCTCTATAAGCCATATAGTAAGCTCATGACGTTCTTCCGTAGTCGTAATGCGGCCGCGCTCGTCATGTGTCTTTTGGTGATTGTCTTGATTATTTTTCCCTTATCTCAGGTGATGATTTTGGCGGGCAAGAAATCAGTGACCGCCTATAATGATGTTGTCCAATTTTTTACTCAGAATAACGAGATTATTCAAAATAAATATTTGCATCGTTTAGATTTTGTTGGTTTGGATAATAGCACCTTGGTTAATTTCGTGATTGATATCGTCAAGCGGTCCAGCGATTGGATGTTGGGGGCAACGACTTTCATTTTGAAAGAAACCTCCAGCTTCTTCATTTCTTTGTTTTTTATTATCTTTGCCATGTTCTTTTTCTTCCGTGATGGTGAAAAAATGTTGCGTCGCTTGATGCTTTGGTCGCCTTTGCAGGATAAGTACAATCTGCGCTTGTTTAATAAGTTTAAAGACGTTAGTTATTCGACTATCATTTCCACTTTTGTAACGGCTTTTGCTCAGGGTATTGTCGGTGCTATTGGTTATATGATTATCGGTATGCCGGCCTTTTTCCTCGGTATTTTAATTGGTTTTACTTCGCTTCTGCCTTATATCGGCTCAATTTTGATTTATATTCCCACTGGGATTTACTTGATTTTGACTGGTCAGATTTGGCAGGGTATTTTCATTATCCTATGGGGTGCTATTATCATCGGTAATACTGATAATATTATCCGTACCTACATGATTCAGGGTAAGGCCCACGTTAATCCGGTTTTTGTTTTCTTCTCAATTTTAGGCGGTATTTATCTCTTCGGTTTTTGGGGCGTGGTCATCGGACCACTGATTATCTCCATTGCCATTACCGTCTTTCATATCTATGAATTGGAGTATGGTTTGGTGAGCGAGGATGAGATAAGGGAGCTGGCTGCTTCAGACCGGAAAGATGAAAAACGGATTAAGGAAGAAATGGCGGCCGCGAAGAAGGCAATAGAGAAGGCTCAGAAGCGGGGGGAAAGGGAGTTAGAGGAAAAGAAATAGATTTTTGAATTATATTTTGTCAAGATTGACAGTATTTTTTGAACTACTATAATAAACATATAGTAGTTCAATTATGAATAAGAATAAATTAATTATTTCAGGAAAAAAATTACGTCAAAACGGTTACTCATTTCGATAAATTGGTGAGATTTTGCATATTTCTAAGAGTACCGCTTCGCTTTGGTTTAGAGACGAAAAGATGACAAAATCTGGCCAGAAAAGATTTGATAATCTTATCCAGTTGGTTAATGCTCGGGGAGTAAAGATTCTGGCTGACAAAAAACAAAAGTATCTAGAGAAGTTGGGTAATGATTGTTCGGTTATCCGTGATCAGAAAAAATATAGTCGGAATGATTTAAAAATATTTTTAGCTTTATTGTATTGGGGTGAAGGTAATAAAACAGACAAAAATCTTTCTTTTACCAATTCTGATCATCAAATGGTTTCGGTTTATCTGTGATTATTACGAGCAGCTTTTGATGTTAAAAAGGAAAAAATGTTTGCCTGGTTGCATCTTCATGATTATTATAGTAGACCGGAAATGATTTCTTTTTGGTCAAAAATTACTGGTATTGATAAAAGAAGGATTAATGTTTATAATAAGAAAAATACAGCGATCAGAAAAAAAGATGGTTATCGGGGCTGCATTTTGGTTCGCTATGGTAATTATGTAATTTTTGATGAGCTCATGATTATAATTAACAGATTCTTTAAATTTACAGAGAAATTATAAATACGGGATTAGTATAGTGGCAGTACAGAAGACTCCAAACCTTCTGGCGGGGGTTCGATTCCTCCATCCCGTGCAGAAACAAAAACGCTCTTTAATTAGAGCGTCTTTGTGTTATAATATAAGTATTATTAATTAACTACAAAAATATGCGTTTAGCAGGAAAAATTGCGATTGTCACGGGAGCTTCGTCTGGTTTGGGCAAGGCCATGGCCGAGATGTTTATCAAAGAAGGGGCTAAGGTGGTATTTTCCGATATTAATCCTTATCCCGAAACTCTGCCAGAGACGGGCCGTTTCTTCCGGGCTGATACTTCAAGTAGCCATGGCTTATGCCGTAGAGCAATTTGGTACATTAGATATTATGGTTAACAATGCCGGTATTGGTTTAACCGGCGAGTTAGCTAGTTTGTCGGATGAAACTTGGAACAAGGTAATTTCAATTAACTTGAGTGGAGTTTTCTATGGTGTTCGTTCCGCCGCTGCTTACATGAAAGCCCATAATATCAAAGGTTCTATTATTAATATCGCTTCTATTCTGGGTCAGGTCGGGTTTAGAACTGCTGGCGCTTATATTTTGCTTCCAAGGGTGGTGTTAATCAATTGAGTCGCACAGCTGCCTTGGAGTTAGCTCCTTTCGGCATCAGAGTTAATTCTATTGCTCCCGGATTTATCAAGACCAATATGACCAAAGGCATTCAAGACGATGCTACAGCTAGCGCTGGGTTAAATAGCACTATCCCCCTGGGGACGCATGGGTGAACCAGAAGACATCGCTTGTGCCGCGGTTTATTTAGCTTCAGATGAATCTAAATATGCCACCGGTTCGGTTTTGTATGTCGATGGCGGTTATATAGCCCAATAATTGACAAATATTGTAAAATATAGTACAATAAGCTTGATAATATTATGTCAATCCCTGAAAATACTATAATGGTCCAGTAATCCTGCACACATTTTGACCTATTAAAAAGTTGGCTCCGGGGTGATATAATAACCTCATATGAGCAAACACAACAAAGTATCCAAGGAGGAGAAGGCTAAGATCGTCATGACCGTCCTGCGGGGTGAAAAGACGGTTAGTGAGATTGCTTCTCAGTATGCCGTTCATCCTAATCTAATCTCCCGCTGGAAGCAGCAGGCGGTCAACAATATGGCCGAGCTGTTTGAGGATGAGCGCGAGAAGATTGATCGGAAGATGTATCGTGAACAGGTGCACAAAATCGAACAACTGGAGAAATTAGTCGGCCAGCGAGAATATGAACTCGACTGGCTGAAAAAAAATTATCCGTCCCAGACGATTACCGAGAAGTTAAAATCGGTCGACCGAGAAAATCATAGAATTACTCTGAGCCGTCAGACTGAGTTGTTATCCGTTTCACGTTTTAGTCTATATTATCAATCAGAATTCAATGAACGAGATTTGCTCATTATGAATTTAATCGATGAGATATTCACCGAAGACCCGACCTACGGCAAACGAACTATCGCCCATATCATTCGGCGTGACCACAAGATACCGGTCGGCAAACAGCACGTTAGAACACTGATGATTAAAATTGGTATCAACCCTATTTGCCCACAAAAGAAGAAAAATACCAGCAAACCAGATAAGCAAAATGCTATCTATCCGTATTTACTGAGCGGGTTAGCGATTGTGAGAACTAACCAGGTCTGGAGCACAGACATCACCTACATTAAACTGAAACATGGTTTCTGCTACTTGGTAGCGATTATCGACTGGTATTCGAGATATGTGATTAGCTGGGAATTATCCAATACAATGGACCTAGATTTCTGTTTGCGAATGCAAGAACGGGCTTACGCCCTGGCCACACCTGAAATATTCAACTCTGACCAGGGCAGTCATTTTACCAGTCCGAAGTTTACAGCCTTACCGCCGTCGCTGGGTGTACAGGTTAGTATGGATGGCAAAGGCCGTTGTTTGGATAATATCTTCATTGAGAGATTATGGTGGACAGTCAAACAGCAAGATATCTATATCAAGCATTATGAGTCAGTGGCTGAGTGTCGAGCGGGCCTGATCAAATTCTTTGAGAAGTATAACAACCACCGCCCGCATCAAGGGATTAGCTATCAGACGCCTGCCGAAGTTTATTTCGGCCAAAACAAAAAAACTGCCCCCATGGAGCAGATTAATATATGTAACTTTAACTTAAATACCGTTTCGGTTTGTCCAACTATTTAATGATGTCAAATCTGTGTTGACAGACCGGACCACTATACAATAACAAAAACTATATGGTGCAAAGAAAAATTATTTGGGCTATCTCCATCTTGGTGATTATTTTTGTAGCCCTGCCTCTGGTCGTTTATAAGCTATGCCTATCTTTTTCGTCGAAGCCAGTCACCAATGTGGTTAAAACCGAAATGAGTTCCGAGCTTAATGAGCCCAATATCGGTTTTGTCCCGAATTATTCGGAAGAGCGTGTGCCATTATCGGCCGTCGCTAATTATCCAGCCATTAAAGCTAAATATAGCTTAAATCTTTCAGCTGCCCAGGAGAAAGCTTTAGATGACAATCGTTTTTTGTTAATTGATTCGGGCCAGGTGCCATTCTTGCAGTCTGGTATCAATTTTGATCAATGGTTAGCCAATTCTGATTCTTTGGGGGGCGGTTCTATCTATGATCGTCAGCCAGCTGACACCGTCTTAATTAATCCCGATTTAGTTTTACACGCCTATCATAAATATTTTGAATTAACTCTAGAGCAGTTAGAACAGCATGAACTGAATCAGTCTCTGGGTGAATTCTTGTCTGGTTTACACACCAATCTGGCTGCAGCTGTGGCTGGTAGCAAAGGCGAAGTGCAGCAACATTATCAAAGATTAGAAGCCCAGATTGTTTTGGCTCGAGTTTTATTTGAAAATAAAAACAGAGTCAAGCCAAGTTATTTTTCCAGTCCAGAAGAGGAGCAAAAATATAATGAACAAGACAAGACGGTTGATTCGCTGGAAAATGCTAATAGAATTTTAGCCAAATATTCTCAAGATCTGACTCCAGCTTTGACGGCCGCTATTAAGTCTGACCTGAAGGATATTTATGAGGCTGAGATGATTGGAGCCTCACCGCTTTTTACTCAGTATGATAAAGAGATCAAGACTGACTATACTCAATTTACTCCCCGTAGTCATTATACTAAAAATTCTGTCTTGCGTTCCTATTTTCGAGCGATGATGTATTTAGGTCGCAGTAGTTATCTGCTAAAAAGCGATTTAGGTTTGGCTGATACTAATTTATTGGTTAAGCAGATGGAGCTTAAGGGTAAGAATAAAATTGCTCCAATTGAAGCTTGGAAAACGATCACCACTGTTACCAATTTTTATGTCGGCCAGAGCGACGATTTAACCTATACCGAATGGAAAGATTTTGTGTCCAAAATTTTAGGGGTTGATTTAAATTCCGATGAAGCTTTAATCTCTAGCGCTAATATTAATAAGCTGGCTCAGAGTTTAGATCAATTACGATTACCAAAAATATTATCTGACGTTATCGTGGATGAAAATATTGCGGCTCGAGATAAGGCTGATTTATTGCGCCAGTCTTTATCGTTTAGAGTTATTGGTCAGAAGTTTTCTTATGATGCCTGGATTTTAAATGACTTAACAGCTGGCGGCGAAAAGACTGAGGTTAGATTACCTTCGACGCCTTCGGCCTTGTTTATTCCAGCCGCTGATGGCGATAGCCAGGCTAGAAAATATGTGCCAGAGTTCTTAAAGCGGGAATTTGGCTTTAGTCCGGATGACATCATTGGTTTTTTAACTAAGTTAGATCAGAAAAAAACTGATATTGCCCAGGTTAAAGAAGTTGATTGGTTTAATTCCTTAGGAAGCTCTTGGCTTTATGTTCTTAGTTCCTTAACTCACAATTATGGTCCGAATTATCCGCTTTATATGCAAGCCACTTCGTTCTTAGATAAACAGATTCAGACCTTTTTGGGTTCTTATACCGAACTCAAACACGATACCTTGCTGTATGCTAAACAAAGCTATGCTGAGATGGGAGCTGGTGGCGATAGCCGGCCAATCCCCCCAGTAGTTAAAGGTTTTGTTGAGCCAAATTTAGAATTTTGGCATCGTTTTAATAACTTGCTGAATCGAACAGATGAACTTTACCAAGCCAATGGTCTGTTTACCGATAGTAATGCCTATGATCGTTTGCGCCAGTTTAAGGAGATGTCTTTGTTCTTCACTAGTATTGCCGAAAAAGAATTAAAAGGTGAGGCTGTTAGCGACGATGAATATGAAACTTTACGAACCACTAAATTATCTTTTATGGCTCAGCCCTTTGAAGCGCTTGATCCGAGTGAGAAATCTGGCCAGACCGCTTTAATTGCTGATATTCATACTGATGCTCTCAAGGGCCAAATTTTGTATGAAGCAACCGCTCGGCCTTATTTAATGCTAGCCGTTGTGGCTGATGATGGTTCACCTCGAGTGGTAGTCGGGTTAGCCTATAATCATTATGAGTTAACTGATAAAATTGACAGACGCCTGACCGATGAAGATTGGCAAAAGTCGGTCTATAAAGATAATAATCTCTTGCCGGAGAAAAATTTTTGGTATGATTCTTTGTTAATAAAATGAAATCAATTAAATTAGTTTTAATTTCGGCTATTATTTTTTTATTAGTCATGGCTGGTGTTTTATTTAAAACTGATCTAACTGTCGCCGATCAAGCTATCAAGACGACTGAGAGTAATTCAATTAGTGCTTTCTATACCGATTCTAATCTATTTCTCTCAGCGCTAAAATCAATTTCTCTTTCGACGACTTCAGCGCCGGTTAGTGGTTTAATTGTACCGCATCATCTTTTGGCCCAAGATTTAACGGCCCAGGCTTTTAGAACTATTTCTGGACAGCAATATTCTACTATAGTTTTATTGAGTCCGGATCATTTTGGGTCCGGGCGCTCGGCCATTTCAACCACGGAGCGTGATTTTTCGACGGTGTTTGGAGAGGTAAAAACTAATATGGCCATAGCACAGAAGCTAAAAATCTTGTCTTTTGTAAGCGAGGGTGACTTCTTCTATCGTGAGCATGGTTTGCAGGCGGAGTTACCTTTTATCAAATATTTTTTTCCCGATGCTCAAGTTGTAGCCCTAACCTTTCAGCCGACAGTTAGTCGCTTTGAATTAGATCAGGTTATAAAAATTTTGGCAGCGGAATTACCCCCAGATTCTTTGATTATTCAAAGTACCGATTTTTCCCATTATTTGAGCCCAGCTCAGGCTACCGTCAGAGATGCTGCCACAGTCAATGTTTTAAGGCAAGGTTTGCCCGAAGATATTTTGGCTCTTAATCAACCGGACAATATTGATTCTTTAGCGGCGGCCTATGTGCAAATGAGTTTACAAAAAGATTTTTTCTCGTCTCATATCAACATTTTAGATCAGCGTAATTCCCAAGATTATACAGCAGAAAAAGTAGTTTCTTCGACTAGTTATATCACTGCGACTTATTTGAATGATGGCAACAAAAAAGCGACTGGTAAGGCCGAGCTGATATTTGTGGGTGACATTATGTTATCGCGCTATATTGGTGAAATGATGGCTCGGCGCCAAGACTATAATTTTCCTTATGCTCAAATTAAGCCAGATTTAATTGCGGCCGATCTGGTGGTGGCTAATTTAGAAGGGCCAATCTCCAATCAGGGGAAATCAGCCGGACATCTTTATTCTTTTCGGGCTGATCCTCAGGTTAGTCAGGGGCTAAAAAATGCCGGTATTAATGTTCTGTCGATAGCTAATAATCATGTGTTTGATTATGGGCTGGTGGCTTTTGTTGATACTTTAAAAAATTTAAAAGGTGCTGGATTGAGTTATGCCGGTGGCGGCATTAATTTTGTCGAAGCGCATCAAGGTAATTATCAGGAAATTAATGGAGTTAAAATTACCCTTTTAGCTTACACTGATTTATTGCCTCAAAGTGAAGCGGCCAGGGAAGATCGGGCCGGTTTTACTTACCTTGATTTAGATCAAATGACGCGAGACATCCAGGTTGCTAAAGCTAAATCAGATTTAGTGCTAGTATCTTTTCATTGGGGGCGAGAATATGAGATCCAACATAATAAGTCACAAGAAAAAGTGGCTCAAGCCGCGATTGATGCCGGAGCTGATTTGGTTGTTGGTCATCATCCTCACGTGGTACAGGATATTGGTATTTATCAGGGAGCTTCAATTGCTTATAGTTTGGGTAATTTTATTTTTGATCAGAATTTTAAAGCAAGTGATACCAGACATGGTTTAATTCTCAAGGTTAATGTGGCCGATAAAAAGATTAAGACGGTGAAACCTCAGTCCATTAATTTTAATCAGAATTATCAACCTATTATTATCAAACAAAAAAACCGCCCTGAGAAGAGAGCGGTTTTATTTCAAAATTCGTATTCTTTAATCTCGTCAATTTGACCTCCGTTTAGAAGGTTAAATCCCACTCTCAGGCGTTCGTCGTAATTGTTATTTAGATATTGGTCTAGATCCAATTTTAGATCGGCGGCCGAGTCAGGAGATTTTTTAGAAGGAGAAACTTTGTTTTTTCTTCTCGGGCGAGTTAAAGTGCTTAAATCTTTCATCTTAATTTTTCTGTTTTTTTATCTCATTGCTGAGAATGATCTCGAGTGAATGAGATCTGGCAAGGTACTATCATTATTATAGGTTTCCCCTAATTTTTGTCAAATTTGAGTTCGATGGACATAATTAGGGCATTGCTGTAATATTTAATTATATTAATTAAAATTAAACAAAATGTTAAAGAAATATCTATTAATTGGGATTATCCTGGGTGTTATTGGTTTTATTCCTCTAAAATCAGAGGCGTTATCTCTGGCCCAACGGTTTAGTGGAGCTATTCTATTACAGGTTGATTCTCACGGTGAGGCTTGGTATGTTTATCCGGTTAATCTAAAAAGATATTACTTAAAAGATGGTAATGCCGCCTATGATATTATGCGGAAGTTTGGGGTAGGGATTACTAATGTTAATTTAGATAGAATAAAGAATAGCTTAGTCGAAGCCAAAAAACAGAGTGGTAAGATATTTCTCCAGGTTGAGTCTCACGGTGAGGCTTATTATGTAAACAGTGATGGCCGCCTTTATTATTTGAAAGATGGTGTTGCGGCTTATAGTGTGATGCGACAATTGGGTCAGGGAATTGCTACCAAAGATTTATCTTTAATCCCAGTGGGCGATAATTCATCCACTAATCCCGTGGTTACTCCGGCTGATAGTTGGAGTAGTTATGAAGAAAAAAAAGTTATGGTTGGGGCCACTTCTTTTACTGTCAAAATGATTACCATTGATTTAGCTGCCCCAGGACTGCAAATAGTGACCGATACTGGTAATAATGAAGATTGTATTAAAGATTGTCAGGTTAAGCCCCTAGCAGATTATGTTAAGGCTAGTAGCGGCTTTGCGGCGATTCATGGTAGTTACTTCTGTCCGTCGGATTATGCTGACTGCGCCACTAAAAAAGGATCATATTATTTTCCGGTCTATAATTCTCGTTTAGGGAGAATGATTAATGGGGTTCAATTACCGTGGCCAACTACTGGACCATTTTTAGTCTTTGGTTCTAATAATAAACCTTATTTTTTCTTGAGCATGCAAGAGTTTAAAGACATAGTTACCTTTGAAAAGAATTATAGTACTAAAATTATTGCCGCCATTGGTAATAAACCAGCGCTGATCCATGATAGCCAGAATATTGTCAGCACCCAAGAGTTGGACAATAAACAATTAACTACCAAGGGCTATCGTGGTGGTATTGGTATTAAAGGCAATAAGGCTTATTTGGTGATTGCCACTTCAGCTACCGTAGTTGACTTGGCTGGTGTTATGCAATCCTTGGGAATGGAGCAGGCTCTAAATTTAGATGGGGGGGGCTCTTCGGCTCTGTACTATCAAGGGGCTTATAAGGTGGGGCCAGGAAGAAGTTTGCCTAATGCTATTATCTTCAAGAAATAAAAGGTTAATCTTAACATTTCTGTTGTATTAGAGTATAATTAGTTAGTATTATTGTGGCTTTATTTTTTTTAAATTTATGGAAATGGACAAAAAGGTTTCGAAAAAGCCTTTAAAATTATTGCTTATAATTGGCGCCTTAGGCGTCGTTTTTGGTGATATCGGTACTTCGCCTTTGTATGCTCTGAAGGAAACCTTCTTTGGTCCTCATCCACTGGAGCGCAGCTTAGATAATGTCTTGGGAGTTTTATCTCTGATTTTTTGGACTCTGATGATTGTGGTGACTATCAAATATATTTATTTGATTATGCGGGCTGACAATAAGGGTGAGGGTGGTATTTTCGCTCTGCTCGCTTTATTGCGCCAGGGAGGGGTCAAAAAAGTTCTAGGTTTGAGTGTGACAGTGGTGGTTTTTTTGGGCGCTACCTTACTCTATGGCGACGGGATGATTACTCCGTCTATTTCGGTGTTGTCGGCCGTGGAAGGCTTCAAAGTTTTGTCACCCAACTTTTCTCAGTATGTAGTCTCGGTGACTATTGGTTTATTATTAGCTTTATTTGCTATTCAAAAAAAGGGTACCGGCAAAGTAGGGGCTTGGTTCGGCCCAATCATGGTTTTGTGGTTTGTGGTTTTGATATTATTAGGACTGCCTAAAATAATTGCTTATCCTCAGGTACTCCAGGCGCTTAATCCGCTAGCTGCTTTTAATTTTATTTCTCAACATCATTGGTTTACTTTTTTTGTGTTGAGTTCTATCGCTTTATGTATTACTGGCTGTGAAGCCCTTTATGCTGACATGGGTCATTTTAATCGCCGCACAATTACTTGGGCTTGGACCGGGTTGGTCTATCCGGCCTTGGTGATTAATTATTTTGGTCAGGGTGCAGTTTTACTCTCGGGGAATAATATTCCAGATAATAATATTTTTTATGCCTTAGCGCCCCATTGGTCTTTTTTGGGGGTAGTAATTTTGGCTACAGTAGCTACTATTGTGGCCAGTCAAGCACTGATTTCTGGGGTTTATTCTTTAACTAGTCAGGCTGTTGCTTTGGGACTTTTCCCCAAGGTTAAGATTATTCACACTAATTCCAATGTGGAGGGGCAGGTTTATGTGCCTTTTATGAATAAGGTTTTGGCTATTGGCTGTATAGCTTTAGTTTTATTATTCCGGAGCTCGGGTGGTTTAGCGGCCGCTTATGGTATTGCTGTCACGGGCACTATGGTTATTACTACCATTGTTTTCTATTTGGTTGCTCGTTATCTCTGGCAATGGTCGTGGTGGGCGATTATCCCGGTTTTTACTTTTTTAATTATTTTTGACTTGTCCTTTTTTGCTAGTACCATTTTGAAATTCTGGCAGGGTGGATTTATCTCTATTGCGATCGCCGCGGTTTTGTTTTTAATTATGTCCACTTGGGATTGGGGGAGAAAGCTATCCCATGCAGCTCATTTGGCTTTGCCGGGATTTTCGGTGGCGGAGTTGCTTAAGCTCCAAGCTAAATCTAATAAGAATTGGTTGAATCGCTCAATTGTGGTGATGTCTTCCCGACCGATAATAAAAAGTCATGATCGAATTCCAGTCGCTTTAAATTCTTTCTTTTCTAAGTGGGGCTTGTTAATTCCTAAACACATTATTTTTTTGAATGTGGCCTCTTCAAATATTCCGTCTGTAAAAAAGACGGAGAGATATAGTATTATTAATTTTCAGTCCGATCCTAATAGTGGTAGTATTATCTCCATTCAGGCCTCCTATGGTTATATGCAAAAACCGGATATCCGACGCTTATTGGTATGGTTGAAAGAAGATGGTAAGATAAAAATCCCAGCCGAGGCTGAAAAGTGGTTAATTTTGGTAGGCCGAGATCGTTTTATTGTTAGACCGCGGAATATTTTTAAGCGTTTTAGATTCTCACTTTTGAATTTCATGATTAGTACCACTAAACCAACGACTAATTACTACGGGTTAGGGTATGACCACAAGGTAGATATTCAAACGATTAACATCTAGGGTTAGAGAATAATAAAAAATCCTGGTTATTTAGACTGGGATTTTTGTTTCTAAAAAATTAGAATATATCTAAGATGATTATGAGCAAATAAACAAAGAGGGCAAAAAAGGCGAAGAGAGTGACGCTAAAAATCTTTTCGGCGGCGCGAGGTTCTTCTTTCAAGAAAATATCAATCAGGATGTAGCGTTGGGCTAACCGCCTAAACCACTCCTGGGAGTTAAGGTATTTAACAAATTGAGTGCTGCGATAGCTGAAGTAAGTTTTAATCGATTCTTTTTTATTAACGGTCCAATAGATTAAAGTCAAAATTATAGAAATAATTAAAATGGTTCCGAGGCAGGTGGACCACTTTTTTACAACCAGGGCAAATACACTGCCGGAGAAATAACCTAAAAAGACATTAAAGATGGACCATAAAATGCCACTAATAACATTCCAAAAAATAAATGGTTGTTTTTTCATTTTGGAAAGACCGGCTACAAAGGGGATTACGGCCCTAATTGGTCCAAAGAAGCGACCCCAGAAAATACTTTTATTGCCATGCTTGTGAAAGAATTTCTCGCCACTGTCCAGTAGCTTTTGATTAATTATTCTTTTGCTTCTAATCCAATCTCCACCCCAGCGGCCTAAAAAATAACTAGAAAAATCACCGATAATCGCTCCGAGGGCAGCATAGACAACGATGTCCCAAGAATTGAGGTAGCCCTGGGAAGCTAGGAAGCCGCCGACCGAAATTAAGGTGGCTCCCGGCATAAACAATCCGATAAAGGGGGCGGATTCGATAAAGGCCAATAGAAAAAACAACCAGTTTCCGATCCAGGCAAAATGTTGAAGTAAATGAGAGAGGGTATTTAAATAAGCCATTGGTTTATTATAGCATAATTTCTAGAATTCTATTCTTATATATTTTTTAGTTAATTTAAGGTATAATTTGAGTGTTATTTCTGGTTTGTCACAAAAAAATTTCTTATTCGTTATATTAAGTAGACATGGATAATAATTATTCTGCTCAAAAAATTATTGATCTGATAAATTCTGCCAAAAATGGCGATCAAACTGCTTTTACTGAGATTTATCAATCATTTTATGCGCCACTGTATCGTTATATTTATTCCAAAACCAGGGATTCTGGAAATACGGAAGATATATTGCAGGAGGTCTTTTTGAAAATATATAAATCTATTATGGCCGGTTCTTTGCATAATGGTCATGTTTCGCCCCTGGCTTATTTTTATACTGTAGCTAGAAATCTAATTATTGATGAAAGTCGAAAGAAGAGAACGTTGTTTTTTAAGGATTGTCATCAGATAGAAAATATTAAGGATAATAACCTTGGTATTAATGAAGCTTTAGCCCAAAAACAGGGTTCAGAGCTGGTTCTAGCGGTGATTAATAAATTAGAGGAGGGTCAACAAGAGGTCATCCAGCTTCGATATTCATCAGAAATGTCCTATCGAGAAATTAGCCAAATAATTGGTAAAAGCGAAGAGGCAGTGCGCCAA
>PFAQ01000063.1:3419-3828 GCA_002778645.1 Candidatus Falkowbacteria bacterium CG10_big_fil_rev_8_21_14_0_10_39_9 | reverse complement strand
TGCTATAAGCATTCGACTTGCATGCCTTAGACACGCCGCCAGCATTCATCCTGAGCCAGGATCAAACTCTCTGATTATATATATTTGAGATCTCGATTGCTCGAGATAATAAATGTATTTTTTGTACTCTATTTGTTTTTTTTGTTTCCGAATTGATGCCTGTTAGCATCAAAAATTATTTCTTGTCTACCGTGTCTCGCGGGGAAGCGTGACCGGTAGAAACCTTCACCAAATTTGCAATTGTTAAATAACTCTAATTTAAAAGCTAATGTCTTTAGGCAGAAAAAAACAAAGATAAAATAATTTATCTTGTTTATCGATAATCTCTTTAGTTTTTAAATTTTGTATAACACAATAATAAGGTATTTAAAAATTATTGTCAAGAGTTTGGTGCTAACCCCAAATAAGG
>PFAQ01000063.1:3226-3402 GCA_002778645.1 Candidatus Falkowbacteria bacterium CG10_big_fil_rev_8_21_14_0_10_39_9 | reverse complement strand
TTAAAGGTTTTTATGATATAATTTTTTTATTAAATAATTATCTTAATAGTCAATAAATTATCCATTAATTTTAAATTTATGAGTCTTAATAACTTCAGAGCTGAATCGAGTCAATTTAAGGAGGAACCAAAGAATAGCTGGCCCCCAAGTCGGGGAGGTAATTGGTTGGTTAAAGG
>PFAQ01000063.1:0-3194 GCA_002778645.1 Candidatus Falkowbacteria bacterium CG10_big_fil_rev_8_21_14_0_10_39_9 | reverse complement strand
TGATTTATATTGATGAGGGTGGTGAGGGTAAGGTGGTTTTGCATAAACCGTTACCAGATGATCCAGAGAAACACTTCGAGAAAATAGTTACCATGAAGGAGTTGAAAGACCTTAATTTTCCCGAAAATAGTCCTGTTGCCTCAGAACCTCAACCAGAAACAACGCCTTCTCAAGCTGCTGAAATTGTGTCGGGTAATAAGGTGGAGCAGAATAGTGAGTTGGCTGAGAAAATAATTAATGTCCAACTCCAGAGTTTGAATATTGAAGCGGAAGCTTTGCTCCGAGAGATTCCTGACTTTAAATTTTTGTCTGCCGGCCAGAAGGTTTTGGCTTTGGAAAACTTGAAACAAAATATTTTGGGCGAGATTAAGGAAGACTCTTTGGCTCAATACAAGAGTAAATTCTCTCAAATCAAGGGTTCGGGCTGGGGGCGAGTTAATATCGATAATGCGGGGGTTTTGGCTAATAATATTTGGTTGGGAATCAGCAAGACCTATCAATTAAAAACGGGTGAGAAGGACAGAGAAAAGGAGTTATTGGCCGGTGGTCTGGGGGCTCATAAAGAGACTCTGGAAATATTGACTAAAGGATTAAAGGCCTATGGTCCAGAAGCGGAAGTAAAAAAAGATGGTGGACTTCAGATAAACTATTTAAATAAATTAGAGGGGGCTAGTCCGGCCGAGCAAAAGATTGTGACTGGTTTTAATGAAGCCGCCACCGCTTTAGCTAAAATTCCAGATGAGTGGCGTTATGATTCGGCTAAGCCAGCCGACCAAAAAAAATTTCTGCTAGCGGAAAAAAACTATGAAGCCAATAAAGCGCTAGCCCTTAATGTTTTAGCTCAAAAAGAGGGTAGCGAAGTCAAGGCGGCTATCAAGATGAATGAAATTTCCGGTCAGATCCGTTTAAATTCTTTTTTGAATTCCAACCCAAAAGTGGAAACACAATTACT
This sequence comes from Candidatus Falkowbacteria bacterium CG10_big_fil_rev_8_21_14_0_10_39_9, assembly GCA_002778645.1. Classification (GTDB taxonomy): domain Bacteria; phylum Patescibacteriota; class Patescibacteriia; order Patescibacteriales; family UBA12465; genus CG1-02-41-21. Next base: position 2,242 of record PFAQ01000063.1, on the reverse strand, counting down.
AAAGATCAAAGATCAAGCTTTAATTAAAGAAATAATTTCTGGTGTGTTTCGAGAACGTGGCCTCTATCTGTTAGCTGGTTATGCCTCTCGGACTTTCGCCGTTTTAGGCCTGGGAGTATTGGGAACCGCCGCCACCTTTGGTGGCGTTGTAGCTGGAGCTGGTATTATTGGGTATGCCCGTTCTTTTAATCGGGCCAAGGAAGCTATTAGACAAAAAGATATTATGAGTCGTCGTGGCCAGAGAGATGAAGGCGACATGTCTAAAATTATGGCTTTTGGTAGTCGCCGGATTGCCGGCCAGGTTGATGCTACCAATGAGATTAGTGTCGGCTTGGGAGAAAAAATAAATTATCTTGTGATGCGCTTAGAAAATGAAACGGATGAGGTTAAAAAAATAAAATTAGCTGAACAACTCAAAACTCGTTTAGAGTATACTAAAAAATATTTAGATAACGGTGCGGTTGATTTTGGCTCCAAGAAAGAGCGTTTAAACAACCGAATGAATCTGTTGACTGGTATGGCTCAGGCTGAGACTCATTTAGATTTAGTTGATAAGGATGACAAGCAACGGAAGTTGGTTGAGGCTAAAATTCAAGAAAAGATTTATGATGTTTTGGACAAACATGATAAACAAATTAGTCGAGATCGACAGCAATATACAGTTAAACAGGCCAGAAAAGGCATGGTGTTAGCTATGGGTTTTGCCATTGTTGGTCGTCTCCTAGGTGATTTTTTACATGGTCAGGAGGGGCTGGAAGAAGGTCGTGTTGGGACCCAAAGAGAAGTGGACTTAGAATCACATAGAACAATAGCCATCAAACCTTTGGGAGGTAATAATAATCCAGAGACCGTTAATTATTTGACTCAGGATCCGGCGCTAAAAGGAAACTTAGATTTGAAAACTACCTTACTTAACCAAAAGGTGTCGGTTAATGTTTTGGCTAAGGGTGAAAGTATTGGTACTTATGTACCTGGCGTCAACAATAATACTCCGCTAACTTTTGTTCAGCCCGATGGTAGTGTTGAGGTTCATGGAGCCGGTCAAGTTTATGTTCATCCGGGTGATAGAGTTATCCAAGGAGAGGATGGAAACATTTATGTGATTAAGGATTCTGGCATCCAAGGAGTTAAAGTAAGTGAACATTTAGTTGGTAATACTCCAAAAGTTTCTGAGGACAATTTTGATTTACTCGAAGCTAGACAGCCGTCTTCAGTGGGTGGCACTGAAGGTAGTAATTTAACTATCGCTGATAGATTAAAGTTACTCAGTGGCGATAAGAATGGAGATGTGGTGGAAAATAATCCCGGGATTTTGGAGAGACTCAAGGGGCTTTTCGGTGGCAATAAAAAAGTCGGGGAACAACCTAAGATGGAAGTGCCTACTTCTTTTGCGGGAGATAAAGAGATCGATGAAACTCTAATTAATAACTGGAATTTACTCAGTTCGACTGACAAGTCAGTTTACAATAATTTCGCTAATAATAGCTCTCTTTATGACACTAATCCGGACTTGGCCATCACTAACTTCTTGGGTCAAACTCCGGCGGGTATTATTCATGAGCCTGGTAATACAGAGATTGTAGTTATTCTTAAAAATAATCATATCGTGGTTTTTAATACAGAAAACGGCCAGACTATTATGCAAGTGGATGACGGTGGTTATGATGTGATCGAGCCGGAAAAAATTATTGCCGCGCGAAAATTAATTCAATCCAATTTACTTAACTCCAAGACCCCGGTTGACAATACACCGAGTTTTGTTGAGGACAATACTAATACCCTTAACAATAATAATGTCCCAATCAATAAAGAGACTTTAATGAATTTGGATAATGGTTTCTGGGACGCTCGACCGGACGTCAAGATGCTGGAATTTAATCACGAGGAATTTACTCCAGCTCAAGAAATTCAAATTCAGAATTTATATAATGAGAGAGTCAAGGTCTTGGGAGAGATTCAGAAACAATACAATGACCTGGCTCTCAAGTATTCTGATAACCCTCAATTTGGACACTTCACTCATGTGGTCAAAACCTATTATGCCGTCGAGAATGGCACGGTCAAGAGCTTGGTGGAGGGTTCAAGCGACCCAGATAAATTCAGCTTTGATATCAATGAATTGTTAAAAGATAAGCAAAATCCTAAGTTTGAGGTCAGTGAGCACATGAAAAGAATCGCTTCCCAGACCCGGCTTAAGTCCTTGTTTTAGGTACACACATATTGCACTTTTTCTAAAGCCTCA
>PFAQ01000039.1 GCA_002778645.1 Candidatus Falkowbacteria bacterium CG10_big_fil_rev_8_21_14_0_10_39_9 | reverse complement strand
CGTCAATGTTTCCTAATATTGGGACAACTGTTTTTTCTATTCTGAAAGGATCATCCAAAACCTTCTCTGCTTTTTCTCGGCGTTTAATAAATAACCTAATTTTATTACAAGGTACTACTACCGTTGAAGAAATTCCTGTATTGCTAACGACATCAACATCAATAAAAAATGGATTAGTCGTTTCGCCCTCAATTATTATTGCGTCTTCGTTTTTTGTGCCACTTGCGTCCTTGTGAAAATCCTTTTCGTTGATTTTTGTCGGCAAATAATCTGAACCAATCAAAAAATGTAGAGCTTCCAAAATTGCGGTTTTACCACTTCCGTTTCTGCCAATAAAAGCGGTAAGCCCCTTGTTTAACTCTATCGTTGTTCCTGTGTCATCGGTATGCTTTCCAAAACAACGAAAATTTTTGATTGTTAGGGATTTTATAAACATAATTATTTCTTATTTAACCTTTTTGCCTTTTGCGGAATTACATAAACGGTTTTGATAAGATTCTCAACAATATCCATTGCAATATCTAATTCGTCATCGTTTGCGGCGATTATTTCGTGAGCTGATTTGTTGCCAAGCAATCTTGTGCTATGTAAAGTTTCAGCGCTGTCATGCGTCAAAACGCCTTTAGTTACTAAATCATCGATTTTATTTTCCAAATTACCGCCTTGCGCTTCCTTTTCTCTACATACCGATTCAACTAATGCTCTTATTCCTATACCTGCGAGAATATTGAGCCGAGCACACAAAGCGCCGTGAGTTTCTTTATAAATTTTTAACACTTCATCTGGCAACAAATACATATCTTTGACTTGTTTTCTGCCTGCGATTCGATTTGGATAAAGTTCAACATTTTCGTCTAAAGATTGCTCGCCAGTTTCCGGATCATAATTTATATCCTCCGAACATAAAGAATTTGATCTAAAGGAAACCTCTTTGCACCCTTGGCAACAAACTATTTCATAATCACGCCAAACATCAATTTCGTTTTCGGACTCATGAATATGAACAGACATCAAAACTTTATGATATGTTTCGCCGTCGCACTTTATACATGCGAGCCTGTGTTCCTTGTCTTTGTTTTTATCATATTCTATTTCCCACATATCTATAAAATATTATTTATCAATTGGGATATTTTTTTTTCAAAAATATCAACTGTTTTTAAAGAAGCTGATACGCATTCTCGCTCTTTCGCAATTTCAGCAATTATTTCTTTTTGAATATCAATCGGGGGGAGCGGCACAGAAATTGTCGCAAAATTTTTCTGATATATCGCGGCAACGCTTGTTGTTCCGCTTATTAAAGTTTTTATTTTTTGTTTTCCTTCTTCTGTATTAAGATAATAATTAATATAATCGGAATCAGCTTCTTTTCTAAATCTAATTCTTAAAATATTATTGTTAAATAAATATTTACCGTTTTCACCATGATAAACAGTAGACTTGCCAACTAAATTTGGGGCGTTTCTCGTGTTGTAGATAAAATCTCCGTTGTTTAGGGTATATTTTTCTAATTCTTCCTTTATTGCTTCAACATGAACAACTGAGCTTAATTCCAAATTACCGTCCTCTGTGATATTTTCCATTTTTATATACGGATATGGAAAAATATCAGCCTGCATTGACTTATCTTTAACTAATCCGAGCTTTGTTTCTGAAAATAAATTGCCTAATTCAACGATTTCCCAAGACGAATCAACTTTGATTATTGGTTTATAATTATTTATGATCTGTTTTGCTCCATCAACAATATTTTGATATTTTTCAATTTGCGCAACGATTTCTTTTTGGACTTCAATCGGTGGGAGTAGAATTTTGAAAGGAAATATTGACGCTCTTGTAATTTGTGGTTGCGCCGAACCCGATATTACAGATTTGAGATTTGAATTTTTTAAAAAATAAAAAAGAAATTGTTTATCAAGCGAATTGTTTTTTGGTTTTACTACCATTGCATTTCCCGTAACCCAAGACCTAGGCTCTGACAAATTTATAGTTCCACAAGTCGCACCTCGACAAGTGACCAAAACTTCGCTTTCCTCGTGGTTGTATTTATCATAAAAACCGATTACGCCATTTGCTCCAAAAACTTTATAAGGGCCTGCGGATTTTATATCTTTGGATGTGATAGTTTTTGGCTGATAAATTTCGCAAATCTCGCCTAATTTCACTATTGGCCATTTTTGATTGGTAAAATTGATAACTTCTTTGTATCTATCGCCGGAAAGGTTGTAATCGCCGGTTTCAGCGATTTTTTCTTTTGCAACGAGATGAGCAATTTGCTTTTGACTTTCATCAAATTCAAAATCTTTGCTGTCTTTTAACGCGTGCTTATACTTTTTGATAGTTTCTAAAGCTAAGGGCAAGTCATTTTTATTATGTTCTCGCCTTTGTGCGCCGAGATCGTAGCCGTCATTTTGAATTTTCAGAAACAAAATATTTTTCGTTTTTTTGGCAATTTCATTATCAAAAAGCAGAATGCTTGTTTTTACTCCGGCATATGGATTGAAAACGCCAGCCGGAAGCGAAACAACCGCCATTAAGCCGTCTTCAACTAACATTTTGCGGAGCTGTTTATAAGCTCCGGCTGATTGGAAAATAATTCCTTCCGGCACGATAATGCCGGCACGGCCCTTGGGACGCAAATGCTCTAAAATATAATCCACAAATAGGACTTCGGAGCGATTGGCCTGCACGGAAAATCTTTTGTGCGGTCTTATTCCGCCTTTTGGTGACATAAACGGCGGATTGGCGAGCATTACATCAAAACTTTCGTCCCATTTTTCCTCGCTGGAAAGGGTGTCATATTCAAAGATTGTCGGGCTAGGAAAGCCATGAAGATATAAATTAACCTTGGAAAGACGAACCATATCCGGTGAAATATCATAACCGGCGAAATGATCCATTAAAGTTTTTCGTTCATCGGGCGTAAGTGGTTTTTCTTTATTTCCCGGATCGTCAATACCGTCATGTTGTTTGAGAATATGCTTATAGGCAGAAATTAAAAAGCCAGCTGTTCCACAAGCGGGATCGCAAATTGTTTCGTCCTTTTTTGGATTAACCGTCGCCACAATAAAATCGATAATATGGCGAGGGGTGCGAAATTGCCCAGCGTCGCCTTGTGAACCAAGAATAGAGAGCAGATATTCAAAAGCATTGCCCAAATCTTCGCTATTGTCATAACTAAAACCATTTACTTCTTTCAGGAACAAACTCAAAGTTTCGGGGTTTCGGTAGGGTAAAAATGTATCTTTGAAAATATCACGAAACAATTGCGGGATGTGCGGATTTTGAGATAACGAGGTTATGGCTTCAATATACAGATCAAGCCGATCATGCCCGCCAAGTTTTGCGTCCATGAGTTTTGTCCACGCATATTTTTCGTAACCATTGGTAAAAAAGCGCGCTTTTCCTCCAAGCTCCTGCGCTTCTTTGTCCATATCGTCCATAAACTTATAAATCAACGCTGTGGTGATTTGTTCAACCTGCGCTTTTGGGTCCGGCACTTTACCGACCAAAATTTGGCGGGCAGAGTCAATTTTTCGTTTTGTATCTTGATTAAGCATATTTTTCTTTACATAAAAGCGTTAATAGAAACATAATCTTTGACATATTCCGGCACAACTTCACGATAGCCGTTCAACTCTCTAAAATCTTTCATCGTAACCTTAGGATTGGTGGCGAAACGGCTGTATTCTTTGGTTTCAATAATATCTCGAATTTCGGAATCCGTAATATACGCTTTAAGATAATTTTTGATTGGTAGCGCATATTTGCTTTCCGGCTTATAAATTGTGACAAACTTTTCAAATTCGTCTTCAAGCAATTCGTCTTTTGACTTGAATTTGTTTATGCCACCAAAGATTTTTTCAATAAATTCCTTGAGTGTAATT
>PFAQ01000061.1 GCA_002778645.1 Candidatus Falkowbacteria bacterium CG10_big_fil_rev_8_21_14_0_10_39_9 | reverse complement strand
TTACAGTCGCCGAAAAAATATACTTTAAATTTCATTAAAAATTTTTCCAAATAATTTGCCAAATAACAGTTCAGTATTTTCAGGGATTGACACATTAATATGGAGGCTGTGATAGCGATAACGACGCTTTCAACTCCTCCGACGAAATAAAGCAGTTCCTAGTATGGGCGCTGCTTTCATATGTTCCTTAATCTGCATTTTTAATTTTTTAGGTACTGGGATGATTATACAACAATATTTAATAATTGTCAATATATTGCAGGCTCTATGTCGAAAAGTGTGTATAAAAAAGAAGAATTTTGTTAAAATATTGGTGAATATAAGCCAATAATTAACAAAATCCTTCTATGAAAAATAGTATCGTAAAATTCTTGGAAATACAAGAGTATAAAATCGGCCCTATCCAGGAAAGAAAACACCAAGAATTAGTGATTAGAGCCGAAAAGAAAAAGAGTTATCAAAATAATTGTCCTGGTTGCGGCAGCAAAAAAATATCCTGCCACGCTAAAGGAAAATGGCGTCTAAAAAAGCATAGTAATTTTCAAGAGAAATTAATCTATCTGAAAGTTAAAAGAGACCGATCGATTTGCTTGCGATGTCGCCGATTTTTTTTGGAAGAATTGCCGAACATAAAAAGATATTCTCGCGTTAGCGAAAATTTCATAAAACAATCATTGAAATATTTGTCCAAGAATTCATTTAATGATGTCGGAACCGTTAATCAGATTGGCTATCAATCGCTCAAAAATAATTTGTATGATAATGTCGATCCGTTTAAATTGATCATTGAGAAAATTAAAATGCTGGAAAGTTTGGATGAAATTTATCTGGGTTTGAACGGTCAAAGTTTCCGCGGATTGGATATGGTTTTGACTATCACTGAGGTCGTGTGCAAGGAATTGTTAACTATTCTGCCCTCCGAGCTCCAAACTGACCTGGAAAGGTTTCTAAAGCAATTGCCGCTTAAAATCAGGCTCAAAGTGAAAGGGGTGGCCATGGATATGACCAACAAGCACGTTAAACTGCTGAAAAAATATTTTCCCAACGCACTCATAGTTATTGATCATTATCATGTCATCTCCAACGCGCTCCTGCATCTGCAAAAAACCAGGACCACTTTGCCGGCGACCCGACACATTAGCATTCCAATCAGGCAAGAACTGAACAAGAACCGAGAGGTTTTGACGCCTACCGAAAAGCAGAAGCTATCTCGGTATTTTAATATGTTTCCGGAATTGCTTGAAGCCTACCGCGCCAAAGAAAGAATCAGATCATTTTATCGAATCACGAAGTTCCGCAAAGCGGAACAGAAGTTGAAAATATTGAAACGAGAACTATTGAAATCAAGGGAGTAGGAACTCAGAGAATTGAGCAAGACTTTGCGCAATTGGGGAACGGAGATACTTAATTATTTTAATTGCCAAATCACTAATGCCTACACCGAAGAACTTCATACTAAATATAAATTAATCAAGAGAAAATCATTCGGATTCAGGAATGTGGAAACCTATGTCAGAAAGCTAATATTGGGGCTTTTTCCCTTTGCAATCCTCTGGAGTTATACACACCTTTCAACGTAGAGCCTGGCTAGTATTGACAAAATTTAACTATTATGCTAAAATACTAGGCATTAAAAGAATTATAAATTTTTTATTTGGTTTTAATTATTTACCTATTAAAAACCCATTTAAATTTAATAAAAATATGAAAAAAGTATTATTAGGTTTCTTGGCGGTAATTGTGGTGGTGGGATCCACTGCTTTGCCAGCTAAAACAAAAGTCCGAGCTTATTACTCGGGTGACTCTATCGTTTATAACGATACAGTAATTGTTGGCTCTGCCAACACCGAAAGCTTAGAGATCTTCAAATTAGAGGATCAGAAGCTCACTAGATTCGTTAACATCAAACCGTACAATTATCGGTTTGGTACTTACGATAGCTTCTTTGATCTAAAGTTTAACCAAGAGGGCGGACGTTTATACGTCTACGCTATCTCCGGTTTCTCTTTATACAAATATGATATCTCTGACTTAAATTCTGCTAGCCTAGTGAAATCTTCTGCTAACAGCTACTGGGAATGGTATAGTCGAGTAGATAAATTTGGTGATGACATTGTGACTATCTCCGCTCGGGGAGTCAAAGTCTTTAACCATAACATGGAAGTAGTTGATGCTTATGATATCAAAAATGATATTCCATACAATATCCGTTCTACTAATTCTAATGACTATATTTTTAATATCAACCATGATCAGATTAGCGTGTTTGATCGTGGAGCTCGTAAGGTGGTCAAGAATATCAATGTTGATTACCGCAGTGCTTCTGGCAACCGCAGTTTATACTTTGATCCAATTGATGAAATGGTATATGTCGTCGATGATTACAGCGCCAAGAAATTTGATTTAAACGGTGCTTTGAAAGCGACCTTTGATCATTCCGGTAACCCGGGCTATGACGTGGCTTCTTTTGGTAATGAAAATCTATATTTCAGTAATGGTTTAGGCGTGGTTAAATTAGATAAATCTACTATGAAATTATTAGCCTCTCAAGTTACTAGTGGTATTGCCGGCGCTGAAGGTTGGGCTATGGGTTTGAAAGTGGTAGCTAATTCCACTGGTGACAAGGTAGTAGTTTTCAACAATTCTAGCATCTTAGTTTTAGATCAGAATTTGAATAAAATTGCTTACTCTCGTGCCGGGGAAGACACTCGTCCCGATGTTAAAGAAAACTTATTTTTACGTTTAAATACCGTTTCTGTCAATACTAACTCCGTGGTTAATTTAACCGGCGGTGGTTATTACCCTTATGAGAACTTAGCTATTACTTTACATAATACTAAGATTACAGCTCGGGCTGATGAAAATGGTCGCTTCAAGCAAATGTTAACTGTCCCCGCCGTTTCTGATCAGGCTTTTAATAACCAACCACAGGTGGTCATTGCCACTAGTGGCACCACTACTATTATGACGGCTCGTGAAGCGACTGATATCAAGGTGGTAGGTGAACAATCTAAATTCAATTACAGTATTAGCTTAGAAGTAGTTACTACTAAATAATTAATATACTCTTACAAAAGGCAGGTTTTGAACCTGCCTTTTGCTTTATCAGTTTAAATAATCTCTGGTTTCTGATATAATAAATAGTGTTAAACATTATTTATTATTTAACCTCATTAAGAGGTCATAATTTCAATTTTATGGAATTCAATGATTTAATCAAATCTAAAAAGCAAACCCTGATTTCTTTCTTCTTGGTTTTCTTTTTGTTCGGAGCGATCTTCACTGGTCTCCAAACTTTCAAGTACGGAGCCAGCTCCAAGCTCTTAGTGATTCAAGAAGGAGCCAGTGGGGTTGATCCATTTGCAGTGTCTCGTTCGGTGGAATACTTAAGCGGATTATTTTCTCAAGTGGTTTATTCCAGTTCTTTCTTTAATCTAGTTCAGGATTCTGGTTTCAATATTGATCGGGCTTATTTCAAGGGTGATTCAATTAAGCAAATGAAGTTGTGGCAGAAAACCGTTTCGGCTAAGAGCGTCGAGAATTCTGGTGTTATCAATATTTCTGTCTATCATCCTAGCGCTTATCAAGCCAAGCAAATTGCTTTGGCTGTGAACCACGTGCTCATGACCCAAAATTCCAATTACCAAGGTATTGGTTCCTCGGTGAAAATTACCGTCATTGATGAACCTCTCGTTTCTAACTATCCTAATCAACCTAATTTGTTAATTAATTTTGGTTTGGTGGTAGTGCTGAGCTTGATCTTCGGTTTAGCCTATGTCTATATCTTTCCGGAAGAGAAATATAATATCAGTTTATTTCACCGGCGCCAAACCAAGAGCAAGATCAAGGGGACTATCAAGTATGACTTCTTGGCTCAGGCTAGCAGCTTAAATAACAAAAATCCAGTTCCGCCGGAGAACCTTGAGGACCGGGGTAATATCCGAAATATAATGCGGTAAAATTAGAGTTTTAATTATTTTCCCTGTGTTTTAGGCACACACTTATGGCGGGTTTAATTATTTAACAATATCATCTCATTTGGAGTTTTGCCGCCTAAAGCGCAATGTTCGAGGTTATTATAATAATCATTCCAGATTCT
>PFAQ01000038.1:7643-18703 GCA_002778645.1 Candidatus Falkowbacteria bacterium CG10_big_fil_rev_8_21_14_0_10_39_9 | reverse complement strand
CTTCCAGCCCCACACTTCGGCTGGCCGGGTGCCAACCGCCCTAGCCTATGACCTATTTGTTACGCAGTTACTTAGTGACAAAAAGAAGCGGTTGAGCGACAAGGAGCAGTGTTTACTGAGTGAGATCTGGAAAAATGATGACGCTTCTCGCCGGCAGTTGGCCAAGAGTATTGCGGAAATTTCTCAAGGGGCAGTGTTTTGGGCCTTTCATAAAAATGATTTGTACTATACCGGAATTTCCAATCTCTTTGCTCAAGCTGAGTTCCGCCAAGTTAATTTAGTTTGTGATGTTTCGGTGGTCATTGATCGCTTAGAGGAGATTATTGCTGAAGTGTTTGATTCACTGCAGTCTGGTCAACAAGTTTTAATTGGGCAGAATAATCCTTTTGGTAATTTTTTGAGCACTGTGATTTTGAAATATAAGAAGGACAACAAAACTGGCGTGTTTGGTATCCTGGGTCCAATGCGCATGGATTATGAGAAGAATCTAGCCTTATTAGAATATTTGGAAGATAATTTAAATAAGATATAAATAAAATATAAATAAAATATTTCATATGAGTGAAGAAAAAGATTTGGAGCAATCCGAAGAGGAGACTGTGGTGGAAATCCCCAGTAATGTTAATGAAGATTATAAAGAACAATATCTAAGAGCTTTGGCTGATTATCAGAACTTGTCGCGTCAGGCCGAGAAGGATAAGTGTGAATTTTTTCGTTATGCTTTAGCTGATTTTTTGCAAGACATCTTGCCCGTCTATGATAATCTAAAAATGTCAGTGGCCAACCTCAAGGAGGAAGAACAAAAGAGTCCTTGGGTGGAGGGGGTAAAATATGTTTTGAAACAATTTAAGGATGTGCTCGAAGCTCGGGGCGTAGAGGAGATTAAGACGACCGGAGAGAAGTTTGACCACACCACCATGGAAGCTTTTGAGGGGGAAGGTGAGTTGGTTGAGAGGGAGGTCAAAGCTGGTTATAAGTTAAATGGTAAAGTGATTTCACCGGCTAAGGTGATTGTCAAAAAATAATAATAAGTTTTTTGCCTCCACTTATCACCTTGATAAGTTTTGCAAAAAATCTGGTAAATTATATGTCACTAATTAAATGGACCCCTTTTCTAGCTGATAGTCCGTTTGAAGAAATGGACAAAATGATGCGCGATCTAAGTCCGGAAGCCACTAATCAAATGGGATTTTCTCCGGCAGTTGATATTTATGAAGATCAAAACAATGTGGTAATTGAAACGCAACTAGCCGGCATTGATCCGGAAAAAGTCGATATTTCTATTGATAATGACGTGCTCACTATTAAAGGTGAGGGCGAGAAGAAGAGTGAGGTGGATGATAAGAATTATTATCGTAAAGAAATTAGGCGCGGTTCGTTCTTTCGCTCTGTATCATTGCCAACTCATGTGGTCGGTGATAAAGCCTCAGCTATCGCTGTCGATGGCGTCTTAAAAATTTCCGTGCCCAAAGCCGCTTTACCCAAACCGAAGACTATCAAGATTCAAACTAATAAAAAGTAATTCAGTTTATGATTAAATCCAAACTGGCCGCTGTTAGCCCCTTGTTATGGGTCGTGCTGTTATCAGTTATTATCATCATAGTTCTTATGGTGGTTAAAGGCGGAACTTTAGATCAAGCCCAACAAAGCATTGATATCAAAAATCAAGCTCAAGTTGATCTGCAGCAAATATCCAGTACGACTGATAGTTATAACCAAAGTTTGCAAGATTCTTTTGTAGAGTAGAATAATAAAAATAATAATTAATTAATATTCTGGTAGAGCGATTTGTTTTTACCAAATAACATAAATAAAAAACATATGGGAAAAATTTTAGGAATTGATTTAGGGACTACCAATTGTGCCATGGCCATCATGGAAGGTGGCGCCCCAAAAATTATTGAAAATATTGAGGGTAATCGCACTACCCCTTCAATTGTTGCCATCTCTAAAAATGGCGAACGTCTAGTGGGCGCTACTGCCAAACGTCAGGCGGTGATTAATCCGGAGAATACGGTTTATGCCGTGAAGCGTTTAATCGGTCGTAAGTTTAGCGATGCTGAAGTGACCCGCGATGTTTCCACCATGCCTTACAAGATTGTGAAAGCGGGTGAGGGCGTCAAGGTTTTGATGACTGATAAGGAATATTCACCACAAGAAATTTCCGCCATGATTTTATCTAAACTAAAGGCTGATGCCGAATCTAAAACCGGTGAAACTATTATTGAGGCGATTATTACCGTCCCAGCTTATTTTGATGACTCGCAACGCCAAGCCACTAAAGATGCTGGCCGGATTGCAGGGCTGGATGTTAAAAGAATTATCAATGAGCCAACGGCGGCGGCCTTAGCTTACGGTTTTGACAAGAAACAAGGCCAGAAGATTGTCGTCTATGATTTAGGTGGTGGTACTTTTGATGTCTCGGTTTTGGATATTTCCGCCGATACCGTGGAAGTGAAAGCTACTAATGGTGATACTCATTTAGGCGGTGAAGATTTTGATAAGAGAATTATTGATTGGATTATTGAGGAGTTTAAAAAAGATCAGGGCATTGATTTGTCCAAAGATACTCTGGCTCTCCAGAGAATTAAAGAAGCCGCCGAGAAAGCGAAGATTGAGCTGTCTACCACTCAGGAGACAGAAATCAACCAACCTTTTATTACCACTGATGCTAATGGCCCGAAACATTTAGTCATAAAAATCAGTCGTTCTAAGATGGAGTCTTTGATTATGGATTTAGTCGACAAGACTATTGAGCCTTGTAAGAAGGCTTTAGCTGATTCCGGCTTCTCGATGAGTGATATCAACGAAGTGTTGATGGTGGGCGGCATGACTCGCATGCCATTAGTCCTACAAAAGGTTAAAGAGTTTTTTGGCAAAGAACCAAACTTGAGTGTTAACCCGGATGAAGTTGTGGCTTTAGGGGCTGCAGTTCAGGCTGGTGTGCTCCAAGGTGATATCAAAGACGTTTTGCTCTTAGATGTCACTCCACTAACTTTAGGGATTGAAACCTTGGGCGGAGTAGCAACTCCTTTGATTGAGAGAAACACCACTATTCCAACTTCTAAATTCCAAGTCTTCTCCACGGCGGCTGATAATCAACCCAGCGTGGAGATTCATATTCTCCAGGGTGAACGGCCGATGGCATCAGATAATAAAACCTTAGGTCGCTTTATCCTAGATGGACTGCCATCAGCTCCGCGGGGCGTACCACAAGTGGAAGTGAAGTTTGATATTGATGCTAATGGCATTTTGAATGTTTCTGCTACTGATAAAGCAACTAACAAACAACAAAAAATTACCATTACGGCTTCTTCCGGTTTGTCCAAAGAAGATATTGAAAAGATGAAAAAAGACGCTGAACTTCATGCCGATGAAGACAAGAAGAAGAAAGATAATATCGAGATTAAAAATCAATCGGATGCTGTCGTCTTTACCACCGAGAAATTACTCAAAGAATCTGGTGATAAGATGAAGGCGGAAGACAAGAAAGAATTAGAAGATAAGGTGGCGGCTCTCAAGGCTGTCAAAGATGGGGAGAATTTTGAGGAAATGAAAAAAGTAATGGAAGAACTAAACCAAGTAGCGCAGAGAATTGGTACGGCGATGTACCAAGCTCAAAGCCAGGCGGCTCCAGCTGGAGGCGAAGCGCCAAAGGAAGGCGAAGAGAAGCCGGCTGATGACAACGTCGTGGAAGGTGAGGTTGAGAGTGAAGAAAAGAAATAACTAAATATGGTTTATAGGTTGCCCGAAACTAGTTTTTTCGGGCAACTTGTTAAACTATAATTATATGAGTGAGAGAAATTTTTATAACATTGAGGGTCGGGTTTTATCGACCCCCAATAAAGCTGTTGATCCCGAAACTAAAGCCGCCGAAGAAACCATGGTGGCTAATTTTATGAGAGAGTTAGCGGCGGCCGGCAAAGATTCTATTCCCGGTGAATTGTTTAAGACTGACGGAGAAAAATTAATGATTCGTCATTTTAATGAAGACATCAAAGCAGAGGCTTTGGCGGCGGGAGTGACTAATTTGCGCCCTCCAGTTCCAATCAAGAAGATTCATTTTGCTTTGCCCGGCGGTTATCAAAAACAATTTCCTGATTCTAAGGAAAAAATAAAGGGTCATCATGCTTTGTTTTCAGATGCTATTTTTATCAAAAAGAACAAAGAAATCCCGCCTTTAAGCATTGCTCATATTACTTTGCATGAGATGATTCATGCCTTTTCCGCAACTCGCTATGACTTTGACTCTCAAGGCCGAGTTTATGCTGTTAAAGGGGGCTATAATAGCACTTTAATTAAGAATAATTCAGCTAAGTCAGCTAAGATGACGGAAGAGCTAGATGATTCAGGAGCCGAAATAAAAGACTTGTTTTTAGGCTTTAACGAAGGTGTCACTGATTTGATGGCTAAAGAGATATTGGAAAAGCATCAAGCTGAATTGAGCCAAGATTTAAATTTAAATATTGGGCCAGGCGATTTGGCAAATCTCGAGTTCCATAATTACTGTCCTTGGGTAGATTGGATCGTGGAGAAAGTCGCCAAAAATAATCAGGAAGATAAGGCTGTAGTTTGGAATAAGTTTAAAGCTGGTATGTTGAATGGAACAATTATGCATTTAAGAGATATTGAAAAAACTTTAGGTCCCAACTCTTTGCGTTTAGTGGCTAACATTGGCTTAAGCAAAGAAGATAACTTAGCCTTCAAAGAATTGATGAAAAACTACGATCAAAATAAATAAATTATGAATAAAGACTATTACAAAACTCTGGGCGTTGATAAATCAGCGACTCCGGATGAAATAAAAACTGCCTTCCGCAAATTAGCTCATGAGCATCACCCCGACAAGGGCGGCAATGAAGCTAAGTTTAAGGAGGCTAATGAGGCTTACCAAGTTTTAGGTAATGCGGAGAAGCGTCGCCAGTATGATCAATTCGGTTCTAGCTTTCAGAATGGTCAGGCTGGTGGTGGCGCGGGACAATGGCAGAATTTCTCTGGCTCGGATTTTGATTTCGGCGACTTAGGCGACATCTTCGGCGGCATGGGTGATATTTTTGGTTTTGGTGGCGGTCGGGGTAGAAGTCAACAACGCACTCGCGGCCGTGATTTGGAAATGCTAGTCACTCTGGATTTTATGGAAGCCGTTTTTGGCATTGAGAAAGCTATTCATTTTCATCGCTCAGCTACTTGTTCTCATTGTCAGGGTAATGGCGCTGAACCGGGATCTAAGGTGGAAACTTGTCCCACTTGTAAAGGCCAGGGTAAAATTGCTCAAATTCAAAGAACTATTTTAGGTAGCATGCGAGTCGAGTCAGTCTGCCCCTCTTGTCATGGTGAAGGCCAGAAATATAGTGAGAAATGCCACGTTTGCAGTGGTAATGGTGTCAAACAAGCAGAGACTGAACTCAAGGTCAAAATCCCAGCCGGTATTAACACGGGAGAATCTATTCGCTTGTCTGGTCAGGGAGATGCTGGTGCTAAAGGCAGCGAGTTGGGTGATTTGTTTTTACGAATTAAAGTTATTCCGAGCAAGAAATTTGTTCGCTCTGGTTATGATATCCACACCAAAGAAACGATTGGCGTCAAGCAGGCAATCCTGGGAGACAAGATTGAAGTGGAAACAGTTGAGGGTAAATTAACTTTGAAAATTCCCGAAGGCACTCAGTCGGGAACTGTTTTTCGCTTGAAAGATAAAGGCATCCCGATATTAAACAGTCGTTCCCGGGGTGATCATTTAGTGGAAGTCACTGTCAAAATTCCAAAAGGACTAAGCAAAAAAGAGCAAAAAATAATGGAGGAAATTAATATCTAATCTATGTATATCGATACTCATTGCCATTTAAATTTTAAAGACTTCAAAGAAGACGCCGATGAAGTAATTAGCCGATCACTAGCTGACAATACTCAGATGATTTTGGTGGGCTCAGAACAGAAGACTTCGAAGAGGGCCGTAGAGTATGCCAACAAATATGACAGTGGAGTCTATGCCGCTATTGGTCTGCATCCCATTCACTTGGAAGATATCTCCGTCAAAAATGATAGTGCCGAAGGGAAGTATGAATTTGAGAGTCACGCTGAAGCTTTTAATTATGAATATTATTATAACCTGGCACATAACAATAAAAAGGTAGTGGCGATTGGTGAAATTGGTTTAGATTATTATCATTTGCCAGAGGATAAGAATATTCCGGAAGTTAAACTCCATCAACAGCAAGTACTTAAAGAATTATTACTCTTAGCTCATAATTTGAAATTACCGGTCATTATTCATTGTCGGGAAGCCCATGATGACCTTTTGCCTTTATTAACTGACTTTTATGAGCAATATAAGACTGACCAAAAGCGTGAATGGGGCGTGATCCATTGTTTCTCGGGCGATGAAAAACTAGCGGCTCAATACCAAGAATTGAATCTAATGATTTCTTTTACGGGACTGATTACCTTTGCTAAAAACTGGGATGAGGTGATTAAAAATTTCCCGCTCGAAAAAATTATGATTGAAACCGATTCACCCTATATGGCCCCAGTGCTATTCCGGGGGAAGCGGAATGAGCCGATCTATGTAAAATATGTCGCCGAAAAAATTGCTCAACTCAAAGGCCTTACTAATAAAGAGGTTGAAGATAGAACTTTTGCTAATGCCCAGAGGGTATTCGGACTTTAATCTTCTTATATGGAATAAAATAAATTTGCCGAAGCCGAATTTCACCAAAGTCGTCGCATGTTTGCAATTATAAATGATGAGTTATATCTTGCTTCTATCAACAGCAGCCTCTCTCATCGTGATTGGCTGAAATCGAAAAAATTATTGGGAGCCGATATTGATAAAGATTTAAATGGCATTACTATGGTCTTTGTCGGCAGGGATGGTTTATATTTTTGTGAGGGTGATTTTATTATAACCAAGAGAGCGGAAGCAGAAATTTTTAAATATCTCAGTGAATTGATGGATAAGTTAGAGACAAATAATAGCCTTTATCTCTACGGTGGTTTTATAAAGGGAAAGGTTGGAGAGAAGTGGCTGCCAGAAAAAGATTATGGGAGTTTAGAGGCGCTGTCTCGGTAATTAATTTTTAAACAAAAACAAAATCCCATTGTTAGATGGGCTTTTATATTGGTTTTCTGCTGATCGGGCCCAGATTAATCAATATAATATGGCTAACATTACTAATTAAATCAATAATCAATTGACGTAAATTAGAAATTATGCTACAATTCTTTTAGATAGTTCTTAATAATTTAACCAAATAATATAGGAGGACCAACGTATGTGTAACATTAGTGAGTCAATCCAAATCCCAAGTATAACCAAAATACCTTATATTATCAACATCCGCACCAATCTAAGTGTGGTAAATATTGACTGTTTCTCTATTACTCCAGCGATCCTCAATTTAGTTCTGAGCCCGACTATCATTTTAAGTCAAAAGGCTTCCAGAAAATTGGTTTTCTCTGAAGAAATTGCGCCAAAGCTGAATTTCGAATATTATCGGGCCGGAGTTATGAAGCTTGGTGATAAAGAAATTTATTTGTTCTTGGAAACAAGCAGTTTCCATGAGAAAAAACACAAATTTTATCGCGATTAATAATCGTAATCCTGATAAAAAATCAAACTCTTAAAAGAAGGCTGAAATCAATCAGCCTTTTTTATTTGGTTAAATTAGGTCTAATTAGCCCCAATTTACTCGGCTTTATCCCAGTTTTTGATTTTGGCTCACCCTTGACTTTTTTGGGTATGTGACCATATAATAAGAAGTTAATAAAAACTTGGTTTGGTTAGCTGATCAAGGGCAATGGCTCTTGTTTTATTTGGTGTTTATATGGCAGAGAAGAAATTGGATAAAAATTATTGGGTGGAGCCTCTGAAAATGTTTAGTCGGCTTTCGGCCTGGATCGTTTTTCCGGTTTTACTCGGAGCTTTACTGGGTCGATGGTTAGATCGGAAATATGGCACTGAACCGCGTTGGTTTCTGATTATTGTCGGTTTATCATTTGTCATTTCGATGATTGGATTGGTAAAAAACACCTTAGAAGAATATAAAAAAATAGAAAAGCGTAAATAATATGGGTGAAGAACAAGTTTTACACGAAAATACTCTCTATGCCGAACCGGTTTTTCATGTCGGTCAATTTCCGATTACCAACTCCATGATCAATTCCTGGTTAGTGGTGATTATTGTGGTCACTTTAGCTTGGTCTTTGAAGGGTAAGATTAACAAGGTGCCCCGGGGTTTGCAGAATGCTTTAGAGATGGTATTTGAAGCTTTCTTCGGGATCTTTGACTCGGTGACTGGTAATCGCAAAAAGACTTTGCAATTTGCGCCGTTTGTTTTAGCTTTCTTTTTCTTTATTTTGATTAATAATTGGATGGGTCTTTTACCAGGAGTCGGTTCCATTGGCCAGATTGTCAGAGAAGGAGAGCAACAATTATTTATTCCATATTTTAGAGGCGCGACAGCCGATTTGAATACCACCTTAGCTCTAGCAGCTTTAGCTGTAGTGGCGAGTCATGTGATGGGGGTTATAGCCCTGGGCTGGTGGAAGTATTTAAACAAGTTCCTTAATTTCAAAATTTTATTAGAAATTTCCAAGAAGATTCTGAAAGACCCCACTATTTTATTGGTTAATCCGATTAAGTTTTTTGTCGGTTTGATTGAAATTGTGGGTGAGTTGGCTAAGGTAGCTAGTCTCTCCTTCCGGTTGTTCGGTAATATTTTTGCTGGAGAAGTTCTCTTGGCATCAATGTCGGCCATTCTAGCCTTTGGCTTACCCCTACCATTTATGTTTCTGGAAGTGATTGTGGGCTTAATCCAGGCGTTAATCTTTTCGATTTTAGTTTTGATATATCTATCGATTGCCACTACTGCCGAAGAACATTAATTAAAGGTCAATTTATATAAATTAAATAATTTATTAATAACACTATGGAAAATGTGATGTTAGCAAAGGCTCTGGCTATCGGCTTGGGCTCTATTGGAACCGGTTTAGGTATCGGTCTTATTGGTGCTAAAGCCATGGAAGCGATTGGTCGTAATCCGGAAGCTTCCAGCAAAATTTTAGTGCCAATGTTACTGGCCTGTGCGTTCGCTGAAGCTATCGCTATTTATGCGTTAGTTATCGCTTTCAGTATCAAATAGTAGTTTGACGAACTGCTCCAGTTTAGGAGCAGAGGTGAAATTATTATCTAATTAATTATTATTTTTTATATGGAATCCTTAGTCTCTATTTTTCACATCGATCTCAAATTATTTCTAGCTCAATTAGTTAATTTTGCCATTATCTTTTTTGTGCTATATCGCTTCGCCTTCAAACCAATTGCTAAAATCATGCAAGAGCGAACGGTGACAATTGAGAAGAGTTTGGAAGATGCTAGGGCGGTGGAAAAGAAATTGGCTGAAACCAGTGTAGAGCAGACCAGTATTTTAAATGAAGCTAAAAAAGATGCTTTAGCCATTGTCGAAAAAGCTAATCAGGCAGCGGAAGATAACAAACGAAAATTAATTGAAAAGACGAAGGCGGAAGTGGCGACCATTATTGCTGGTGAGAAAGCTAAAATAGCTTCGGACAAAGAAGAATCACTCAAAGAATTGAAGCAAGAGATTGCTAGTTTAGTAGTAATCGCTGTCGAAAAGGTGTTAAAAGAAAAGATGACTGATAGTAAAGATAAGGAATTAATTGAGGGGATAATTAAAAAATAGTTATGAAAATTTCCGATCGACAATATGCTGAAAGTTTGCTGCTGGCGGTTTCTTCTCAAAGTGAATCTGAGGGTAGATCCAGTTTGGATAATTTTGCTATAATTATGAGAGAGAATCTTGATCTAAATCGACTGGACGCTATTTTAGCTATTTTTTCTAAGCTTTGGGATAAATCCCAGGGAGAGTTAGCAGTAGAATTTACCGGAGCCAGAGCTATTTCGACTGATGTTAGAAGTGAATTAGAAAAATATTTACAAACTAGAACCGGCGCCAAAAAAATAGTTTTGACAGAGAAAGTTGATACGACTATTTTAGGTGGTTTCGTTTTGCGCTATGAAGATCGGGTGCTAGATGCCAGTTTGAAACAGAATTTGGTGGACTTAAAAAATTCCATGAATAAATAATAATTTTACATAAAAATAAAATATAAAAAATATATGTCAACTACGAAAGATTTTATCATTGAACAATTGAAAGACCGTATTGCTGGTTTTCAGGCGGAGGCTAAAGAACAGACCGTGGGTCGAGTTTTGAAAGTTTCTGACGGTATTGCTTTGGTATCAGGATTATCCGATGCCATGATGTCTGAGATTCTACTGTTTAAATCCGGTGGTCAAGAAATTGTGGGCGTGGCCTTAAATTTGGAAGAGAATTTGGTTGGAGCCATTATCTTGGGTGAATTTACCGTGATTAAAGAAGGTGATGAAGTGGTTTGCACCAAGAGAATTTTGGAAGTTCCAGTTGGTCCTAATCTAGTTGGTCGCGTAGTTGATCCTCTTGGCGCTCCAGTTGATGGCAAAGGCCAAATTGAAGCGGCTAAATTCTATCCGGTAGAAAAGATTGCTCCTGGTGTTATTACCCGGGCTCCTGTTAAACAACCGGTTCAGACTGGTATTAAAGCGATTGACGCCATGATTCCAATTGGTCGTGGTCAAAGAGAGCTCATTATCGGTGATCGTCAAATTGGTAAAACCGCGATTGCGATTGACACTATCATCAATCAAAAAGGCCAGAATATGAAATGTATTTATGTGGCAATTGGTCAGAAAGAATCCAAAATTGCCAATATTGTGGCTAAATTAGAAGAGGCAGGAGCCATGGAATATACCACTATCGTTTTAGCTGGTGCTTCCAATTCCGCTTCCTTATTATACATCGCGCCTTATACCGGTTGTGCTATAGCCGAATACTTTTTAGATCAAGGTGAAGATGTGTTGATTATTTACGACGACTTATCTAAACACGCCGTAGCTTATCGTGAAATTTCTTTATTACTCCGTCGCCCACCAGGACGAGAAGCTTATCCCGGCGATGTTTTCTATTTACACTCTCGTTTACTGGAAAGAGCTTGTAAGTTGAACG
>PFAQ01000038.1:0-7613 GCA_002778645.1 Candidatus Falkowbacteria bacterium CG10_big_fil_rev_8_21_14_0_10_39_9 | reverse complement strand
TACCAATTATTGAAACTCAAGCTGGTGATGTGTCCGCCTATATTCCAACCAACGTGATCTCTATTACTGATGGTCAGATTTATCTTGAACCTGATTTGTTCTATCAAGGTCAAAGACCAGCGGTTAATGCCGGTTTGTCGGTGTCTCGGGTGGGTTCCTCTGCTCAAATTAAGGCGATGAAAAAAGTAGCTGGTAAGATGCGTCTGGAGGCGGCTCAATATCGAGAACTGGCTGCCTTTGCTCAATTCGGTTCGGATTTAGATGAAGACACTAGAAAGAAATTAGAGCGGGGGAAGAGACTTTATGAAATCTTCAAACAGGATCAATATTTGCCTGTCCCGGTGGCTAAACAAGTTTTGATCTATTATAGTTTGATCAATGGCTTCATCGATGATGTGCCAGTAGAGAAGGTCAGAGAGTTTGAAATTGGTCTCATGAAGTATGCTGATTTAAACCACAAAGCTTTGACCATGATTGAAGACCAGAAAGAGTTGACTGAAGAGGTGGAAGTAGAAATCAAAAAAGTAGTTGAAGATTATAAAGCTACGTTAGATTATTTGATTAAGTAATATATGGCTAAGACCAAAGAAATATCCCGCCGCATTAAATCCGTTTCCAGCACCAAGAAGATTACTAAAGCGATGGAAATGGTAGCGGCGGCTAAAATGAGAAAGGCAGTTGACGCTGTCCTCAAAACTCGCACCTATGCTAATTTAAGCTGGGAGACGGTTTTGCATTTGGCTAAAATTGCCGATAATCACAATGAAGTCGGGCATCCGCTACTAATCAAAAAAACTGAAGTGAAAAAGGTAGCCCTGATTTTAATAGCTTCTAACCGCGGTTTATGTGGTGGTTTTAACGCAGCTATTATTAATAAAGCTAAAGAGTCTTTGAAAAAACATAATTTGGAAACGGATATTATTCTAGTTGGTAAAAAAGGCGCCGTTTTAGCTCAGCAGAAATATAATATTGCGGCAGAGTTTCCCAAGTCAGATTTAGTGCTATCGGCAGTTGAAACTAATCCGATTGCTCGGATGGTAATTGCTGATTACCTTTTAGGTAAATATGATAAAATAATGTTAGCCTATACTGATTTTGTGAGCGGTGCGGTGCAAGTCCCTCGGGTCAAACAATTGCTGCCGGTAGATATTGTTGCCAATGACCAGTATTTGGGGGTAGTGGGTAAGAGTGAAACAGTTGGTACTAGTCGGTCTTTTATTGAAGATAAGGAGAAGCAACATTTACAATCAGGAGAATTTACATATGAGTATGCTTTTGAGCCCAGCCCCAAAGAAGTGTTGGATAGAATTGTGCCGCGTTTAATCGAGGTCCAGTTATATCAAGCCCTGTTGGAGTCCAATGCTTCGGAGCACAGTGCTCGAATGGCTGCTATGCACCAAGCCACAGAGTCTGCTTCTGATATGGTTAGTGAGTTAACTTTGTTTTATAACAAAGCCCGTCAATCTAGTATCACCGCTGAGATCGCTGAGATTTCAGCTGGAGCTAATGCTTTGGCGTAAAATAAAAAAACCACCTTTCATTTTTGAAAGATGGTTTTGCGGGATGGTCCAGATTTTTTTATTCTGGCTTAGAAGTTTTTTCTTTTATCTTTTGTTTTTGCCGATGGGCAACGACGACAAAGACAAAGCTTGTCCCGATAAGAATGGCAGCCATGATATATTTTAGTCCATTTTGAGTGTCTTGTTCATTTTTGGGGGGAACAAAAGTTATTAATACCCCAAAAATTGTAAAGATGATGGCAAAAATATATAGCCACGTTATTGAATCCTTCAATAGTTTAATTAAGTCTTCGTTAGAAAGCGGTTCAATTTTTTCTTTTTCCATTTTTTAATCTTTTTTTAAGAACAATTAATCGATTTAATTAACTATAATATAACATAAATAATATTATTTGTCAATAAGCATATGCCTAACACAAAAAACATTGGAATAATCAAGCAAGTTATTGGCGTCGTCGTTGACGTCTATTTTGCCGAAAAACTGCCGAAAATTCACCAGGCTTTAGAGGTAAACAACAATGGTCAGCACTTAGTTTTGGAGGTTTCCCAGCATACTGGCTCTAATTTAGTCCGGACTATTGCCATGGGGACAACTGATGGCTTGAAACGGGGTGATGAGGTAGTTGATTCTGGCGCTCCTATCAGGGTTCCAGTTGGTAAAGAGACTTTGGGTCGCATCTTTAATGTTTTAGGTGAAGTGGTTGATGGCGGCGCTCCAGTTCAGACGGAAAAGAAATATCCGATTCATCGGGCCGCTCCTAAGTTTACCGATCAATCTAATCAAACTGAAATTTTAGAGACGGGTATTAAGGTTATCGACTTAATCTGCCCAATTGTAAAAGGTGGTAAAGTAGGTATGTTTGGGGGGGCTGGTGTGGGCAAGACAGTTATTATTCAAGAATTGATTCATAATATTGCTTCCGAGCATGGTGGCTATTCGGTTTTCGCCGGTGTGGGCGAGAGAACTCGAGAAGGTAATGATCTATATCATGAATTTAAAGACAGTGGTGTGCTCGACAAAGTAGCCATGGTCTTTGGTCAAATGAATGAACCGCCAGGATCCCGCGCTCGCGTGGCTTTGAGTGGTTTATCGATTGCGGAATATTTCCGCGATGAACAAAATCAAGATGTGTTATTTTTCGTCGATAATATTTTTCGTTTCACCCAAGCTGGTTCTGAGGTATCAGCCTTGTTAGGCCGAATGCCTAGTGCCGTGGGTTATCAACCAACTCTGGCTACTGAGATGGGCGAGCTGCAAGAGAGAATTACTTCTACTAAAAATGGTTCCATTACTTCCATTCAAGCGGTTTATGTGCCAGCTGATGATTTAACTGATCCAGCTCCAGCTACTACCTTTACCCACTTAGATTCCACCGTGGTGTTGTCTCGATCATTATCCGAATTGGGTATTTATCCAGCCGTTGATCCGCTCGACTCTTCCTCTATTATTCTCGATCCAAAGGTTGTAGGAGCGGAGCACTATGAGGTAGCTCGGGGCGTGCAGAAGATTTTGCAACGCTATCGCGACTTACAAGATATTATCGCTATTTTGGGTATGGAAGAATTATCTAGTGAAGATAAATTGATTGTTTCTCGCGCTCGTAAAGTACAGCGATTCTTGTCTCAGCCTTTCTTCGTAGCCGAAACCTTTACCGGTCATCCTGGTAAGTATGTGAAGTTAGCGGATACTATTCGCAGCTTCAAAGAAATTTTGGATGGCAAGCATGACGACAAGATGGAAGGTGACTTCTACATGAAGGGTAGTATTGATGATGTAGCTGCTAGCATTAAATAGTTTTTATATATATGGCCACCGACAAGAAAACAATTAAATTCGAATTAGTCACTCCAGAGCGAGTCGTTTTGAAAGAAGAAGTTCTGCAGGCGACTATTCCGACTCAATCAGGTGAAATTACTATTTTGCCCGATCATATACCATTGGTTTCGATTTTGATTCCAGGGGTGATTGAGCTCAAGAAAATGACCGGAGAAAGTGAAGTGATTTCAGTTTCCGGTGGTTTTGTCGAGGTCTTGAAGAACAAATTAGTGATTTTGGCTGATACGGCGGAATTAGCGATAGAACTCGATGAGCAGAGAATCGAAGAGGCCAAAAAGAAGGCGGAGGAGATGAAGAAATGGAAAGATATTGATGCGGTTCAGTTTGCTGAAATCAGCGGTCTGGTTGAAAAACAATTGGCACGTTCTAAAGCCGTGAAACGTTGGCGGAATTTGAATAATATTAAATAACCTTTTATATGTTTAATATTATTTCTAAGATAATAAGGACTTCGAAAAATTTGGTTACGGTTAATGATATTAGTCGGGAACAGGCGGAAATTTTAGCTATCGGGAAGGGAATAGATAGTAAAGTAAAAAAATTATTTCGCGGCTCTTTAGCTGTTAGACAGGTAGATGCCGGATCCGATAATTCCGCCGAACAAGAACTGGTAGCTTTATCCAATTCATTTTATGATGCCGAACGATTTGGCGTTCATTTTGTGGCCTCACCCAAGCATGCTGATATGCTGATGGTCACTGGGCCGGTTACTCGTAATATGGCCGAAGCCTTGAAACGAGCCTATGCCTCCACCCCCACCCCTCGGATTGTTATCGCCGTGGGTGACGAGGCTATAAATGGCGGGTTATTTAATGGCTCCTATACTGTTTATGACAAAGTGGCCGATATTATTCCGGTTGACTATGTTATTCCGGGAAATCCGCCATCACCTAAAGTCATTCTGGCTCACTTGTTGAAAATACTAGAAGCGATTGATAATAAATCCTTAGATTCAAGATAATATGTTAAATTTTATAGCTTCTCCAATAGGCTTTTCTGTTTTACTGTCATTTTTTATGGCCGGAGCTTTAGGTTCTTTAATTTTTCAAAAGAATGATCGTCTGGCCAATGTTTGGAGCGGTCTTTTTGCTTCCGTCGGATCTTTGTGGGGGTTATTTTTTTCCTCTCTGATATTGTTGGGATCGTTATCGGTGTCTTGGGCAGTTAGCAATCCCAGCTTTTCGTTGCTATCGGTGGTTTTTAATATTGACAAGCTATCAGCCTTTTTTATTTTTGTTATTTCGCTGATAACCTTGTTTTGCTCTTTTTACGGCGTGGGTTATGTCAAACATTTTTACAAAAAATATAATATTGGTATCCTCGGATTATTTTTCAATTTTTTTGTTATCGGAATGTTATTGGTTGTCTCGGCGGCCAATGGAATTTTTTGGCTTATCGCTTGGGAAATTATGTCCGTCGCCTCTTATTTTTTAGTAGTCTATGACCGCGATGATCAAGAGAATGTTAAGGCCGGATTTTTGTATCTGGTTATGACTCATGTCGGCACTATTTTTATTATAATTTCTTTTTCTTGCTTTATAAATTTACCGGCTCATTTGATTTCTCTGTAATCAAGGCTAATATGGCGCTAGTCCCAGACCTGACAAAGGACATCGTTTTTGTTCTAGCGGTCATTGGTTTCGGCACTAAGGCGGGTATTATTCCATTTCATATTTGGCTGCCGAGTGCTCATCCGGCTGCTCCTTCTCACGTCTCCGGCTTGATGTCGGGGGTGATGATTAAAACCGGTATTTATATGATGATTCGGATTTTTTTGGATCTTATGTCACCTATTCCGGCTTGGTGGGGATTACTTATTTTGATTATTGGATCAATTTCAGCTTTATTGGGAGTTCTTTATGCCATTACCGAACATGACATCAAAAAGCTATTGGCTTATCATAGTATTGAAAATATCGGCATCATTTTGATCGGTTTCGGCGGGGCTCTGACTTTTTCATCATTGAATATGCCAACCCTAGCTCTGATCAGTTTAACGGCAGCTCTTTTTCACACGCTTAATCACGCTATTTTTAAATCGCTATTGTTTTTAAGCGCCGGATCGGTCATTAACGAAACTCATACCAGAAATATTGAAGAGTATGGCGGGCTTATCAAGCTCATGCCTTATACCGCTTTATTTTTCTTGGTAGGCTCCATGGCCATTTCAGCTTTGCCTCCCTTCAATGGGTTTTTCAGTGAGTGGTTAACTTTTCAATCGCTGTTTCAAGGAATTATGAGCTTGACTTCTTATGCTGGTTGGATTTTTATTGTTTCGGCCGGGGCCTTGGCTTTTACCGGCGGTTTGGCGCTGTTATGTTTTGTCAAAGCCTTCGGAGCTATTTTCTTGGCTCGACCCAGAAGCGAGGAAGTTAAACACGCCAAAGAGTCTTCGCCCTTCTTGCTGGTTAGTATGGGAGCTTTAGCCTTGTTGTCGCTATTGTTTGGTGTATTTTCCGGATCAGTAATCCAGGTTATTAATAAAGTTGGTCAGGGTCTGGGAATTTTTTCTCAGGTCGCTTCTTTGGTCTCGGTTAATTCCAGCCAAACAATTTTTGTCGGAAATTTTTCCTTTCTTTCGGCTCCGATTTTTGCTCTTATTTTTGCGATTGTTTTAACGATTGTATTTCTGTTGGCTAAATACTCGGTTTATCGTCGGCAAAAGATTGAGATCGGCGCCACTTGGGATTGCGGCACCGATTTGACGCCGCGAATGGAAATAACCTCAACCAGTTTTGCCCGTTCCATTATTTTAATATTTAAAGGGGTATTGCGACCGCGCTTGCATTATGATGTTAAATATCATGATAGTCAGAGCCGTTATTTGCCGGAATCACGCACAGTTGTTATTAGTATTAAAGATATTTATTCAACTTATTTTTACGGTCCGTTAAGTCGGTTTATTGTGGCTTTTTCAGAAAGGATGAGATCGATCCAAAATGGGAATATCAACAGCTATGTTTTATATATTTTTGTGACGCTCCTGATATTATTATTTTTAGTAAGATAATTTATGTCTATGATTATTTGGTTACTTCAAATTATTTTCATCCCGGTTTTATCACCGCTGGGTATTGGTTTGGTTAAAAAAATAAAAGCTAAAATGCAGAATCGCCAAGGCGCCAGTATCCTTCAGCCTTATCGAGATTTGTGGAAACTTTTTCATAAAGATGAAATTATCAGTTCCGATGCTTCTTGGATTTTTAGAGTTGCTCCATTTATTATTTTTGCCGTGACCATCATAGTCGGAGCGAGCATTCCACTATTTGGGTCTTTCCTCGGCAACTATTTCATCAGTGACATTTTGCTAATTGTTTATACTTTGGCCATTGGCACCTTCTTTATAGCTCTGGCCGGAATGGATACCGGCGGCGCTTTTGGTGGTTTTGGTTCCAGTCGGGAAATGACGGTTTCGGCTTTAGCCGAGGGTGGCCTTATTTTTTCACTGTTGACTGTCGCTTTTCATAGCGGTTCTACCAACTTATTTAAAATCTCCGATCGGGTGATATCCTCTTATGATTTTTCTTTTTTGCCGATTATTTTGGCGTTTTTAGGGTTTTTTATCGTTCTCTTGGCTGAAAATGGCCGTTTTCCTTTTGATAATCCGGCCACTCACTTAGAGCTAACTATGATCCACGAGGCGATGATTATTGAATATTCCGGCAAGAGATTGGCCCTGATGGAATGGGCGGCCGCCAACAAGTTGTTAATTTTTGGTGCTTTGGCGGTAAATTTATTTTTTTCGGCAGGGATAGCTCATAGTACCGGGCTAATGGCTATTGCCTTGGGAATTATTGTCCTGTTGGCCAAGGTCGCCGTTGTTTTCATAGCCATTGCCGTTTTAGAATCGACCATAGCTAAGTTCCGATTTTTCCGCCTGCCGGATATTTTATTTATTTCTTTTATTCTTAACATTGCGGCTATCGCTTTACTGGTATAATTATGAACACTCTATTTTTACAATCTCTGCTGGTATCCTTTTTCTTGTCGGTAGTTTTTCTTCATGCCGCCAAAAGAAACTTTTGGACTATAATTTTATATGGTTTACAGTCTTTGATTATTGCTATTTTATTTGTGTTATCCTTTTTGGAAACTGGCGCAATCACCGCGCTGTTTATGGCTGGAATAATATTGGTTGTCAAGGTTATTTTGACTCCGCTATTTTTCATCAAATTGATAAAAAAATATAATCTAAAGTTTTTGGTTAGTACCTATATTAATATTCCCTTAACTTTTATTATTATTACTATTCTAAC